>DASQTS010000035.1:0-3206 GCA_035641775.1 Thermoleophilaceae bacterium | reverse complement strand
TCGGCCGGATCTTCGCGATGGTCGCGTTCACGCTCTCGTGCTTCGGCATCCTGGTGTTCCTCTGGCTCAACTTCGGCGGCTCCGTGCCGCTCCAGCCGGAGGGCTACCGCGTGAAGGTCGGCTTCCCGTCCGCCACGCAGCTAGCCCAGGAGGCCGACGTCCGCATCTCAGGCGTGCGCGTGGGCCGCGTGAAGAAGCTGGAGCCGAACGAGCTGACCGGGCTGACCGACACGGAGCTCGAGGTCGACGCGCGCTACGCGCCGATCCCGAAGGACTCGCGCGCAATCCTGCGCCAGAAGTCGCTGCTCGGCGAGACCTACGTGGAGCTGGCGCCTGGCGACGGCCGTGGCGGCGTGGTCGACGACGGCGGCACGCTGGCCGCCGGCCAGGTGGCCGACACCGTGGAGCTCGACGAGATCCTGCGCGCCTTCGACCCGGTGACGCGCGAGCGCTTCTCGACATGGTTCGACCAGGCCGGCGTGGCCGCGAAGGGCAACGCGGAGCCGCTCAACGACGCGCTCGCCCACCTCACGCCGTTCGCGGAGGAGACGGACGACGTGCTGGCCGTGCTGCGCCGCCAGAGCGACGCGACGCGCGGCTTCGTGCGCGATACGGGCTACGTGTTCGACGCGCTCACGGAGCGCAAGGGCCAGCTCCGCGAGCTGATCCGCAACTCCAACCGGACCTGGGAGGCGGTCGCGAGCCGCGACTCGCAGCTCGCCGACACCTTCCGCGTCCTCCCGACCTTCCTGCGGGAGAGCAGGGTGACCACGGAGCGAATTACGAAGTTCGCCGCGGACACCGACCCGCTGATTGATCAGCTGCGGCCGGCCGCGCGCGAGCTCTCGCCGACGCTCGTGGACCTCGACGCGCTGGCTCCTGACCTCAAGGGTCTCTTCGTGGACCTCGACCCGCTCGTGCGCGTCTCCCGGCGCGGCCTGCCGGCCACCTCCGAGGTGCTCGACAACACGCGCCCCGTGCTGCGCCGCATCGACCCGTGGCTGCGGAACCTCACCCCGATCTTCGACTACCTCGGCCTCTACCGGCGTGAGATCGCGGCCTTCCTCGCGAACGACGCGGCGGCCACGCAGGGCACGGAGCAGTCCTTCAACGACACCTCGCGCTTCCTGCACTACCTGCGCACGGCGAACCCCGTGAACCCGGAGATGATGACCGGCTGGCCGTTCCGGCTCAGGACGAATCGCTCCAACCCCTACACCGAGCCGGGCGGCTACGACAAGCTCCGCACGGAGGGCCACCTCGAGGTCTACGGCTCCTATCTCTGCACCGACAATCCCGTGCCGGAGCCGCCCGAGCCGAACGAATGGATCTCCGCGGACCTCGCCGCGCAGATCTACCGCTTCGTCTGGGGCGGCGACGTGAACCGCGATAAGGCGCCGCCCTGCGACCCGCAGGCACCGCTTGGGCGCCTCGTCGGGCAGCCCGGGCTGTTCCCCCGACTGCAGCCGCTTCCGCCCAGCTCTCCCTAAGCTGACGGTGTGATCGAGCGCTTGCTTCGACGGCTCGTGGGGGCCGTTACGCGGCGGCCCGTGCTCGTGCTGGGCATCACCGCCGTGCTGGCGCTGGGAGGCGCCGCGCTCGCACTGCGGCTGGAGCCGAGCGCCGCCACGGAGACGCTCGTCAACCGCGGCTCCGAGAGCTTCCAGGACACGGAGCGCTTCAAGCGCGACTTCGGCGACGAGGCGATCCTGGTCCTCGTTCGCGGCGAGGTCACGCGCAGCGTCCTCACGCCGGACCTGAACCGCCTGATCCGGCTCGAGGGCTGTCTCAGCGGCAACGTGCCGGACACGAAGGAAGGCCTCGGCAAGCTGCCGCCCGTCTGCCGCGACATCGCTGAGCTCGACGCCGCCAAGGTCGTCTACGGGCCCGGCACCTTCATCAACACGGCCACGAACCAGGTCCAGGACGAGTTCGCCCGCAAGCAGGCCGAGGCCGCCGCCGAGGCGGAGCGCGTCTCGAACGCCGCCCGCCGCCTCTCGACGCGCCGTGGCGACCCGAGGGCCGAGCAGGAGCGCCTAGCCCGCTCTGCCGCGCAGGCGGTGCAGGCGCAGTTCATCAACGAGACGCTGAAGCTCGCGCTCCGCTTCGGCATCACCGGCGTGCCGCAGATAACGGATCCGTCGTGGGTGTCGGCGCTCGTCTTCGATCGCACGGCGGGCGGGCCCGGGATCCCGAAGTCGCGCTTCGCCTATCTGTTCCCGTCGAAGAACGCGGCCCTGATCCAGATCCGGCTTCGCCCAGGCCTGAGCGACGCCGACCGCGACCGCGCGATCGAGCTGATCCGCGAGGCGACCGGGCAGAGGGTGTTCAAGCCGCAGGAGGGCGCTCGCTACATCGTTACCGGCGTGCCCGTCGTGGCGGCGGGGCTCGCCGACGCGGTGCGCGACGCGATCTTCGTGCTGCTCGGCGCCGCGCTGCTCCTGATGGCCGCCACCCTTGCGCTCGTGTTCCGCTCACGCCTGCGCCTGCTGCCGCTGGGCCTGGCGCTCGCGGCGGCGGCGATGACCTTCGGCGCGCTGTCGCTGGCGGGCGGCGACCTCACGATGGCGTCGATTGCGGCGCTGCCCGTGCTGATCGGGCTCGCGGTGGACTATGCGATCCAGTTCCACGCGCGCTTCGACGAGGCCGTCGCGCGCCGCGAACCCGAGCCGGCGGTGTCGGCGGTCAGCGCCGGGGGGCCCACGATCCTCACGGCCGGCGTGGCCACGGCCACCGGATTCCTCGTCCTGCTGCTGTCGCCCGTGCCCATGGTGCGCGGGTTCGGGGCTCTGCTCGTGATCGGCATCTTCCTGGCGCTGGCGTGCGCGCTCTGCGCGGGATTCGCGGCGCTGGTCCGGTTCAGGGGGCCGCGGCGGGAGCGCGCGCCCGTCGCTCTGCCGGGGTTCCTCCTCTCGGCGGGCGAGTGGCTCGCGGACCGCTCGTGGCGCACGCTCGGCTTCTCGCTGTCGCACCCGAGGCGAGTTCTTGCGATCGGGCTCGCGGTGGCCGTGGTGGGCCTAGCGGTGGACACCCAGAGCGAGGTGGTCTCCGACGTCCGCGAGCTGGTTCCGCAGGACCTCCAGGCGCTGAAGGACGTGAACGTGCTCCAGGAGGAGACCGGAGTGTCCGGCGAGATCGACGTGACGGTGCGCGCCGACGACATCACCGACCCCGGGGTGATCGCGTGGATGACGCGCTTCCAGCAG
>DASQTS010000034.1:0-7107 GCA_035641775.1 Thermoleophilaceae bacterium | reverse complement strand
CGGTCGGCCTGCTCATCGGGCTGTTCCTGCTGACGCAGACGGATCGCCGGCGTCCGGTCGCGTACGAGGACCCGCCGCCGCGCGACCCGGTCGTCCGCTAGAAGCCGGCCGGGCCGAAGTCCGGGTCGCGCGCGCCGCGCGACCCGCCTCGCCGTGCCGGTGCAGCCCTTGCGCAGGCTCCACACGTAGACGCCGTCGGCACTCCTTCCGGGCGCGTCCTGGGCGAACGCGAGCGCGTCCCCGCGCGGTGAGAAGGTCGGGTCGGCGTACGCCGTCGAGCCGTCCTTCGAGTGGTACGTGCAGACGCGCTGGGGCGCCTCCGGTGGAGTGTCCGCCGCAAGCCGGTAGATCGCGAGGTTGTTGAGGTCGAGCCCTCCGCCGGCGCCCACGACGAGCAGGCTGCCGTCGCGAGAGAGCTCGCCGTCGCCGATCTGCGCGGTGTCGTGGTCGCTGAACCACTCGCCCCAGCCCGGATCGCCCGCTGGCCTGGGGGCGAAGAACGCCGCCTGGGCCACGCCCAGGCCGTAGTTGAAGACGAGCAGCTCGCGGTCGCCGATCCACGACGGGTCGCGGTAGTCGCGCTGGTAGCCGAAGGTCAAGTCCGGGATGAAGCGGTCGCTGTGCGAGACCACGACCTGGTCCTCCAGGTCGTACGGGGCCCTGCCGTTCACGGGCGCGCCCACGTTCTGAATGCCGCGCCAGTAGGCGATCCGCTTGCCGTTCGGCGAGACCTACGCCTACCACGGCCCGTAGGCGGTCACGTTGCCGCTCCGGCCGACGGCCGCGTTGAACGGCCGGCCGATGCGGCGGCCCTTCGCGGAGAGGCGGACGAAGTGCCCGCGCTGGACCGCCCAGACGCGCCCGCGATCGTCCTGGGACGGGGACGAATAGCCGCCGTCGCGGGTGAGCCGCTTGACGCTGGCGCCGTCGGCGCTGGCGCGCCAGACGTCCCCGCCCTTCGTGAAGACGATGGACGCAGCGTCGGCGCTGCTCGTGGAGGCCACCGAGAGCGTGAGGGTCAGCACCGCGACGATCCATGCCTTCTTCATGCCGCAATGGTGCTTGCGGGCGGCGGTCGTCGCATCGGGGAAACCCTGGAACCGCCTCCCCTATTTCTCGGCCGCGGGGCAGATGATGCGGTAGTCGCAGAAGCGGCAGATCTCTGGCGACGGAGTGGGCTCGAAGCGCTGCTTCAGGATCCCGGCCCCGATCTCCTCGACCGTCGAGCGCACGCGCTCGAGCTCCTCGTCGGAGTGCGCGACGGGGACCTTCTCGCCCGTGAGCACGTAGAAGTAGCTCTGCGCCGACGTCTCGAGGCCCCAGGACTCGCGCGCGCCCATCTGGTACACGGACAGCTGGACGTCCTCACGGAGCTCCTCCTCGGTCTTCGCGCGGCCCGTCTTGTAGTCGATCAGCTCGAATGTCCCGTCGGGGTGGCGATCCACGCGGTCGACGCGCCCGCGGAGGAGATGCGGGCCGATCCGGAACGCGAACGAGCGCTCGAACCAGACCGCCTCCGAGTCGGACTCCCGGTCGCGGCGCCAGTAGTCCTCCAGCGCCGCGACCGCGCGGGCGCGGAACTGCTGCTCGTCGTCGGAGTCGCCGAAGCCGGAACGCCGCCACGAGGCCTCGAACAGCTCGCGCAGCTGCCCGAGGGAGCCGCCGCCCTGCGAGTGGAAGCGCTCGAGCACCTGGTGGAGCACGATGCCGAAGCGCTGGTGGATCGTGGGCTCCTGCGGGATCCGGAAGACGCGCGCGAACTTGTACTTGAGCGGGCAGATCCGGTACGTGTCGATGTCCGACGCGGACAGCATCAGGCCGCGGCCGCGGCGCGGGATGAACGGGTCGAGCGACGGCTCGGAGCCGTTCTGCGCGGACGCCGGCCGCTCGGCGGGGTCGCGCTCGGTGTCGCGCAGCCAGTTGTCGAGAGCGGACTGGGCGAGGATCTCGCGCTGCTCCGGCGTGGCGCACTGGAGCAGGATCTCGTTGACGGCCGGCAGCGCCGCGTCGAGTGACTGGCCCTCCTTCGCCCGCTCGATCAGCGCCGCGACCTTGATCAGCTCGAGGTAGCGGGACACCGCCTGGTCCACGTCGAGGTAGGTGTCGAGCCGCATCTCGCCGAGCCGCCCGCCCATCCGGGCGACCGTGTCGAGCAGCTCGTCGCGCATGATTCGGAAGGTCGAGTGGAGTCCCTCGGCTGGTCCGAACAGCTCCTCCTCGAAGAGCTCCTCCTCCACGTCGACGGCCGCCATGGCCTCCTCGTAGAAGGGCGACGGCCGCGGGTTCGCGCCCTGCTGTCCGCCCTCGGCCCAGGCGAGCACGAGGCCTTTGCGTGCGCGGGTCATCGCCAGGTGGAGGAGGCGGCGCATGGCGGCCTCGTGCTGCTCGCGGCCGTCCGGCGGCTCGTCGCCGTGCTTGAGCAGCTCCGGCGGCACGGCGTCGGCCTCAGGCCGGTAGGGGCCGGGCATGCGGCTCGCGGACAGCCCGACAACGAAGACGTGGTCGAACTCGAGGCCGCGCGCGGCGCTCATGCTCATCACCTGGACGGCCGGGGCGGTTGGGGTGCCCGCTGCCTCCTCCTCGCGCAGCCCGGACTCCGCGACGGCCGCCAGGTAGCGCGTGAAGTCGCGTGCCGTCGCGTGCGGCTCGCGGCGCATGTACGCGGTGGCGAGCTCGGACAGCTTGGCGATGTTGCGGAGCCGCTCGACCGTGTCCGCGTGGGTCGCGAAGACCTGCTGGCGGCGCAGGCCGATGCGCTCGATCAGACGCAGCACGAAGGCGTCCGGGCGGCGGTCCTCGAACGCGTTGGACGCGGACCGGTACAGGCGGAGGAACACGCGGGCGCGGTCGCGCCCCTCCTCGGACAGCTGCGGACCCTCGAGCGCGGCGGCCACGGCCGAGGGCATGTCGAGCTTCCTGCGGCGGGCGAGCTGGGTCAGGCGCGCCACGTCCACCGAGCGCAGCTCGACGGGCGGGCGGCTCAGGGCGCGCACCACGGCGCCGGAGTCGTTCGGGTCTGCGAGCGCGCGCAGCCAGGCGAGGATGTCGCGCACCTCGGCGCGCTGGAAGTACGCCGCCGCGCCGCATGTCCGGGCCGGGATCGCCCGCTCCTCGAGCGCCGACGCGATCACCTGCCCCTCGCTCTTTACGGAGCGGACCAGCACCGCGATGCGCTCCAGCGGCACGCCGCCGGCGATCAGCTGCTCCGCCTCGGCCGCCACAGCCTGCGCCTGGGCGCGCTCCGAGCGGCAGCGCCAGAAGCGGACGCGGCCGCCGCTCGCGCCGGTGAGCCGGCCGGGCGCCACCGCGGTCGCCGCGTCGAGGATCCGCCGCCCGGAGCGGCAGTTGCGCTCGAGCCGCACCACGCTGGCGTCGGGCAGCTCAGAGGCGAAGCGGTCGTCCGCACCTACCACCGTCACCGCGTGGTGCTCCTCGATCAGCAGCCGGAGCAGCATCCCCTCCGCGAAGTTCGTCTCCTGGAACTCGTCGACGAGCACATGCTGGAAGCGCCCGGCCACGCGCTCGCGCACGTGCGGGCGCTCGTGCAGGAGCGCGAATGCGCGCAGCACGAGGTCGCCGTGGTCGAGCGCGCCGCGCTCTGCCATCAGGCGGTCATGGTCGGCGTAGAGCCGCGCGAACTCGAGCTCGCGCGCGGCCCGGGCGCG
Organism: Thermoleophilaceae bacterium; assembly: GCA_035641775.1. GTDB lineage: Bacteria > Actinomycetota > Thermoleophilia > Solirubrobacterales > Thermoleophilaceae > JACVRW01. The sequence goes on along the minus strand of DASQTS010000034.1, from coordinate 3,442 downwards.
CGCGGCGTCGCTTGCGGCCTCGCGCGCTAGCCGCTCGGCATAGGCGCCGTACTCGGCCGCGGAGATCATCTCCTGCTTCAGCCGGTCGATCCGCGACACGAAGCTCGCGAGCAGCGGTGCCGGGTTCCCGCGGATCTCGTGCGCCCTCAGCGAGAGGTCGTCGAGGCGCTCGAGGAGGAGCGCGAGCCGGTCCGCCGGCGTCATCGGCGTGAGGAAGGGATCAACGCCCGCCTCGAGCGCCTCTTCCTGGAGCAGGCGCAGGCAGAACGAGTGGTAGGTCTCCACGTGGAGCTCCTCGTAAGGGACCTCGAGCACCTCCTCGAGGCGCTCCCGCAGGTCGGTCGCCGCGGGAGCCGAGAAGGTGAGCGCGAGGATGCGCTCGGCGGGCAGCCCCTGCTCGACGAGCCGGCGGAAGCGCTCCACGACCGTGCGGGTCTTGCCGGTGCCCGCGCCCGCGGCGACGACCAGTGGGCCGTCAGCGTGCGTGACGGCCGCCTCCTGCGCGCGGTTCAGGCCGTCGAGGGCTACGGGCATCGGAGCCTAGGATACGCCGCAGCGTGCCCCTGCCCGACAGCACCGACTGGCTCGGCTTCTGCCGCCGCGCGGCGGGCGCCGCGCGCGACGCGGTGCAGGGCTACGCGAACACCGCCGAGCGCGCCGTCGAGACCGGCCGCGGCGAGGGCGGGGACACCGCCTACGTGATCGACCGCGCGGCCGAGGACGCGATCTTCGGCGAGATCGAGGCGTTGAACACGCCGCTCACCGCAGTGTCCGAGGAGCGCGGGGAGGTGCCGGTCGCCGGAGGCGGCGACGTGCGGGTGGTGATCGACCCGGTGGACGGCTCTCTGAACGCAAAGCGTGGGCTGCCGTTCGCGTGCGTTTCGATCGCTGTAGCGTCGGGTCCCCGGATGTCGGACGTGGAGGTGGGCTGGGTGGCCGAGCTCGACCCGCGCATCTCCGAGGGCGACGAGCCGCGCCGTGGGCGCGACTGGTGGGCGGTCAGGGGCGAGGGCGCGTTTCGCGACGGCGAGCCGCTGCCGCGGCTGCGGCCCGGCCCGCTCGAGGTGCTGGGCCTGGAGACGGCCCGGCCGGAGCTGGTGGCGGCCGCGGCGGCGGCGATCGAGGCTTCGGAGGCGCGCCGGATCCGGGCGCTCGGATCGGTCGCGATGACCCTCTGCCTGGTGGCCGCGGGCCAGCTCGACGCGATGGTCTCGCTGCGCCCGATCCGCTCGGTGGACGCCGCGGGGGCCCAGCTGCTGGTGACCGAGGCGGGCGGAGCGGTGGCCTTCCCCGCGGACGACGAGCTCTCGCTCGCGATGCGCTCCCGCGTGCTTGCCGCACGCGACCCCGAGACTCTGGAACGGCTCGTGGGCGCCTTCGCCTGAACGACACCGCTGCGGTTCGCCTGGATTGACACGGGCCCGGAGCGGGCATCCGGACTCCTCCATGGCCCGACTGAAAAGAGTGGACTGCTCCGGTCCCGGCATTCGCCGGCGGCGGCGGGGCAAGGGGTTCGAGTACCTCGACGACGACGGTCGCCGCGTCTCGGAGCCGAGCGTGCTCGCCCGCATCCAGGAGCTCGCGATCCCGCCGGCGTGGGACGACGTCTGGATCTGCCCGTACCCGATGGGACACATCCAGGCGACCGGCACGGACGCTGCGGGCCGCAAGCAGTACCGCTACCACGACAAATGGCGCGAGCGGCGCGACGCCGAGAAGTTCGAGGAGATGATCGGCTTCGCCCGCGCGCTGCCGAGGATGCGCGAGCGGGTGGCTAAAGACCTCCGCAAGAAGGGGATGCCGCGCGAGAAGGTGCTGGCAGCCGCGATGCGCCTGCTCGACCGCGGCTTCTTCCGGATCGGATCGGAGAACTACGCGGAGGAGAACGACACCTACGGGATCGCCACGATGGGCAAGCGCCACGTGACGGTCACTGGCGACCAGGTGACGTTCGACTACGAGGCGAAGGGCGGCAAGCGCCGCGTGCAGGTGATCGGCGACCCCGAGGTGGCCGAGATCGCTCGCACGCTCAAGAAGCGCCGCGGCGGCGGCGAGGAGCTGCTCGCGTACAAGGAGGGGCAGCGCTGGGTCGACGTGAGGTCGGCGGACATCAACGCGTACCTGAAGGAGGCCGCGGGCGGCGACTTCAGCGCGAAGGACTTTCGCACCTGGAGCGGCACCGTCCTCGCGGCCGTCGCCCTCGCCGTGGCCGGGATGGCGGCCACGTCGAATAGCTCACGCACCCGCGCCAAGAGCCGGGCCGTCAAGGAGGTGTCGCGCTATCTCGGCAACACGCCGGCCGTCTGCCGCGCCTCCTACATCGATCCGCGCGTCTTCGACCGCTTCGACGGCGGGCTGACGATCGGCGGCGCGCTGCCCGAGCTGGCCGAGGACATCGGCCCGTGGCCCGACGTCCAGCGTGCTGTCGAGGAGGCGGTCATCGACCTGATCGCGGACAACCGCGACTCCGACCTCGTCGAGGAGGGCGTCGAGCTGGCCGAGGTCGCGGCCTAGCTGGGGGCTATCCGCGGCGGCCGAAGTCGGTCGTGTAGGTCGCGCCGCCGCTTCCGACCGGCGTGCCGCTCACGAGGCCGATGCCGATCTCGCGGAACGACCTCGAGAGGATGTTTGCGCGGTGCGGCGGGCTGTTCATCCAGGCCCTTCCGATCGAGCGCGGCGACGAGCGGCTCCCGGAGCCGTACGCGATGTTCTCGCCGACGGACCAGCTGCGTACGCCGGCGAGGTAGCCGGTCGCGCGGATTCGCTCCAGGAAGGTGGTGCCGTCGAGCGAGTCGTGTGAGAAGAACCGCTCACGCACCATGGCACGCGAGTGACGGCGCGCTGCCGTCGACAGCCGGTCGTTCAACCCGAGAGGCCCCAGATGGTGGCGCGCGCGCCTGGCGTTCAGGACACAGAGCGTGGCGCGCACGGCCGCGCTCGTGCTCAGCTCCGGCACGGGGCGGCGTGCGGAGTCGCAAGCCGCGGCTGCAGGCGCGGGCGCGGCAAGCGACAGCATCGTGATCCCGGCCGCGAGGGCGGCGGCCGCCTTGGAAGAGCTCATCCAGTTCCTTCGTCGGACACCCCTGCGCGAGCTTTAGCGCTCGTTTTGCACGACCCTAGGGCGGGTACCCGTCGCCGATGCCGCCGGCCGCCATCCTCGACATCGACGGGACGCTCGTCGACACCAACTACCACCACGCGATCGCCTGGTACCGGGCGTTCCACCAGCACGGCGTGGTGCTGCCGATCTGGCGGATCCACCGCCACATCGGGATGGGCGGCGACCACCTCGTGGAGGCGCTCGGGGGCGAGCGGCTCGAGGAGGAGAAGGGCGAGGGCATCCGCGCCGCGGAGAAGGTGCTGTACGCCGAGCTGATCGGCGAAGTCGAGCCGCTCGAAGGAGCTCGGAGCCTCCTCGAGGACCTCAAGGGGCAAGGCCACG
>DASQTS010000033.1:0-15653 GCA_035641775.1 Thermoleophilaceae bacterium | reverse complement strand
GGATCGCCGACACCACCGGCTCCGGCGCGAGCAGCACCAGCGCGCTCAGCGCCGCGCTGCGCTGAGGCAGCGCGCCGCCGATCGCCGCGTGACCGCGCGCTAGAAGACGAACGCGATCAGAACGATGATCAGGATGATCAGTAGTACCGTTCCAACACCGATATACATGGGGCTCCTTCCCGTAGTTCTCGGGTGCTCGACGGGGCTTGTGCCCCGTTTTGCGCCGTCTCACTCGTAAGAAGTGCACGGATAAGCTGCCCGCGCTGTGCGCAGGCGCCTCCGTGAGCTGGGCTTCGCCATAGGCCGTTTCCCGACGGGCGAGCTGAACGCCCTCGTGGACGTGCCCGGCGTTCGCGTGGGGCACCGGACGCTGATCGAGGGCGACCGCCTGCGGACCGGCGTGACCGCGATCCTCCCTCACGACGGGAACCTCTACGCCGAGAAGGTGCCCGCGGCGTGCCACGTCGTGAACGGCTACGGCAAAGCCACCGGCCTGACGCAGGTGGCCGAGCTCGGCACGCTCGAGAGCCCGATCCTGCTCACCAACACCCTGTCGGTGGGCCCCGTCTGGGAGGGCGGCCTCCGCCACGCGCTCGACCAGAACCCCGGCGCGGCGCGCGACCGCGACACCGTCAACGTCGTCGTGGGCGAGTGCTTCGACGGCTGGCTGTCCGACGCCCGCGCGCTCGCGGTGCGGCCTGAGCATGCCCTCGAGGCAATCGCCGCCGCGGCGCCGGACGAGGCTCGCGAGGGAGCGGTGGGCGCGGGGACCGGCACGACGCTCTTCGGCTTCAAGTCGGGCGTGGGATGCGCGTCGCGCGTCGTCGACGGGCACGCGCTCGGATGCCTGGTCGTCTCGAACTACGGCGCGCGCAGGGACCTCCACCTGCTGATCGGCCCCGACGCGGACGTGCCGGCGGGCGCCGAGCCGCCGGCGCAGGGCGGCTCGGTCATGATCGTGCTCGGCACGGACGCGCCGCTGTCCGAGCGCCAGCTCGGCCGGCTGGCGCACCGCGGCTCCTTCGGGCTGGCGCGTGCGGGCAGCTTCGCGTCGAACGCGAGCGGCGAGTACGTGATCGCGTTCTCGACGGCGCGTCGCGCGCCGCACCGCGTTGAGCGCGACCGCGAGGAGCTCGTGCTCCTCCGCGACGATTCGGTGCCGATGCGGAACCTGTTCGAGGCGGCGGCGGACGTTGTGCAGGAGTCCGTGCTGAACTCCCTGTGCGCCGCCGATGCGATGGAGGGGCGGGACGGCAACCGCGCCGAGGCGTTTCCCTACGAGCTCCTCGACGCGGCGCCGTACCTCAGGCGGGTCTAGACACGGCCGCTGGTCGGTGTCGTTCTCCCACGCTCGCCGGTCCCGCCTGTCCGCCGCAGCCTCCTTCCGGCTCGACTTCCGTGAGACACACTTGCCGAAAGCTGAGGGCCGGGCCGGCAATCGTCGTTATCTTCTTCATGCCGGCTGAAAGGCGAACGAACCTAAAGGTTCGCGGGTATCAGCAAACCTACGTCTGCCGGCTGCGTTCCAATGACCAGTGACGCGCTCACACCACGCCTTCCCGGCCGGCCGCTCCGGTCGAAGCGCCTGCTCGCGCTGGCGGGTGACGAGCGCATCGTCGAGCAGATCCGGCGCGGCAACGAGCTCGCCTTCGAAATTGCCTTCGAGCGTCACGGCGCCGGCATCCTCGCCTTCTGCCGTCACATGCTCGGCTCGCGCGAGGAGGCCGAGGACGCCGTCCAGCACACCTTCGCCGCGGCCTTCCGGGACCTGGCGCGCGACTCCGACCGCAAGATCGTCCTGCGGCCCTGGCTCTACACGATCGCGCGCAACCGCTGTCTGTCCTTGCTGCGCGCCCGCCGCCAGGAAGCGGCCGAGCTCGACGAGCTGCCCACAGAGGGGCTCAGCGACGAGGTTGAGCGCCGCGCCGAGCTGCGCGAGCTGCTCGCGGATGTGCGCGAGCTGCCGGAGGACCAGCGGGCCGCGCTGCTGCTCGCCGAGGCGGCCGGCATGTCGCACGCGGAGGTCGCGCAGGTACTCGACTGTGAGCCGGGGAGCGTGAAGGGGCTCGTGTTCCGCGCGCGAAGCAGCCTGATCGAGCGCCGTGATGCTCGCGAGACCCCCTGTGGCGAGATACGCGAGCAGCTCGCGAACCTGCGCGGGGGCGCGCTCCGGCGCAACGAGCTTCGCCACCACCTTCGCCACTGCCCCGGCTGCGCCGAGTACCGCGACGAGGTCCGCCGACAGCGCCAGATGCTCGCCGTGGCGCTCCCGGTCGTGCCGGGCCTCGGCCTGAAGTCGAAGGTCCTCGCGGCCGCGGGCTTCGCGGGCGGAGGCGCCGGTGGAGGCGCGGCCGCGGGCGGCCTCGCCGGTGGCGCGGCGATCGCGTCACTCGGCTCCGGCACGGTCGCGAAGGTGGCGATTGTGGGCGCGCTGGCCACCGGCGGCGTGGTCGCCGGACAGGGGGCGGTGGATGGCTCAGAGGTGAGGCCTCCGGCTCCCGCGGCGGTGCGGGAGGGGGTCCCCGCCGGCGCGGAGGCCGTACGGAAGAACGCGGCGGGCGAGACCGTGGGCGAGCGCATCAGCGTCGAGCGAAGCCACGACCTCCGTGGAATCGAGCGCCGCTCCGAGCGCTCGCGAGGGCGCGGGCCGAAGGGCCTCGAGAACACAGAAACGGCGCGTGCGCAGGGCGCGAGGCCGGCTCCGAACGGAGACCGCGGCGTCGGGCAGACCAAACGCGCCGAGAAGGTTCAGTCGGCCCCGCGCGGCAACGTCGCGCCGCGCACGAGGGAGCCCGTCGCGCCTCGCGCGCGGCCCGAGGTGAAGGCGGTGCCGGCACCGCAGGTAGAGCCGACGGTGCCGGCCCCGGTGAGCCCGCCGACCGTTGCCCCCGACCCGGGGACTCTCCTTGAGGCGCCGGCGGTCGGGAGAGTCCCGCCCCCCGAGTAGCGTCCGGCCGCATGCCGGCCATCGAGGAGCTCGAGATCGCGGACGAGCCCTCCGCCTGGTGCGCGGCGGGCTTCGACGTAGAGAACTGCGTGTGCGCGGTATCGCGCGTCGGGCTGCGCCTCACGGGGAAGGGTGAGGTCCGCGGCATCGTGGGCTGGACGCTCGGCGATGCGGGCCCGTCCGCGGCGCCGGCGCCGCCGCACCCGAACGGCGCCGTGGCGCTCGATCACGTGGTGATGCTCTCGCCACAGCTCGACAGGACGGTGGAGGAGCTGGAGCGGCAGGGCTTCGACCTCCGCCGCGTGCGGGAGGGGCCGACGCCCGGGGGGTCCACGCGGCAGGCGTTCTTCCGGGCGGGTGAGCCGATCCTCGAAGTCGTGCAGGCGCCCGAGGGCACGAGCGTGGCACGTGACCCCGATGGAGCGGCGCGGCTATGGGGCCTCGCGTTCACGGTCGAGGACCTCGACGAGTCAGCTCGGAGGCTCGGGGACGTGCTCGCCACGCCGCGCGACGCGGTCCAGCCGGGCCGGAGGATCGCGACGATCAGGCCGGTTGCCGGACTCGGCCCGGCCGTGGCGTTTATGACCCCCGGCCGCGGCGCGATCTGAGCTCGCTAACCGAGTTCGTACTCGCGCACCTCGTCGAGGACGCTGTGCCCGCCGATCTCCGCCCGCCCGTCGGCCGCGGGCCCCGCCAGGATGCGCGACCCGCGCCCCTGGCGGATGTCGATGGCTCGGCCGAGCTGCGTGCAGAGCTTCGTCGCCGCGCTGCCGGTGGCCTCGTCCTCGTCGATGCCGATGCGCGGCCCGAAGGCACGCATGCGCACGACCCCGGCGTCCTCATCCAACCAAGCCCACGGAGCCACGAGGTCGCGGCCCGGCGGCGCGCCGTCGAGCGCCTCGACGTCCGCGGGCGCGTCGAGCCGCATGAACTCCCACGGCGGGCCCCACTCCGGCCGCGCCGTCACGAACGCAAGCTCGTCCTCGTAGCGGACGGGCACGTCGCCTGCGGCCACGCGCAGCCGCTCCACCTTGTCGCGTTCGCGGGCGAGCAGCCACGCGACGCCGACCGACGGGTGGCCGGCGAAGTTCAGCTCGACGGCTGGGGTGAAGATCCGGATCGCGCCCACGGCCGCGTCCTCCACGAATACCGTCTCGCTGAGCCCGAGGTCCGCGGCCACGGCCTGGCGGCGCTCCTCCTGCACCGCGCCGCCGTCGAGGAACACGCCGAGCGCGTTGCCTCCGCTGCGGTCGCCGGCGCAGAAGACGCGCAGCAGATGCAGTCGCGGCATGCCCCAACGCTACGCTCTCCGACTTCGATGCGACCGCTGGGATCCCGCGGCCTCTGCGTGGCCGCGACATTGGCGGCCGTCGCCGCGGGTTCCTCCGCCGCGGCGGCCGAGACAGAGCGCCTCACCGCGCTGGCACCGACGCTCGACGCGGCGGGCCGGCTCGCGACCCTCGAGAGCCTGCGCAAGCCGCTCCCGCCGGCCGCGGAGTTCCCGGTTCGCGGTCACGTCGGCTGGGGCGAGCAGGACGCGCGCTTCGGCGCCTACCGCGGCGGGCGCGTGCACGAGGGGCAGGACGTGTTCGCGAAGGCCGGCACACCGCTGGTCGCGATCCGCGACGGGCGCATCGTCGAGACCGGCGACGACGGCGGGCGGGGCAACTATGTCGCGCTCTGGAGCCCCGCCGCACGCCGCACGTTCGTGTACCTCCACATGCTGTGGCCGTCGCGCTTCGGGCCGGGCGACACGGTCGATCGGGGGGAGCGCGTCGGCGCGGTCGGCTGCACCGGCTCGTGCTGGGGCGACCACCTGCACCTCGAGATCCGGCGCGGTCGCGGCACTACGGGCAGGCCGCTCGACCCGCTCCCGGTGCTTCGGCGGCTAGCCGCCCGGCGCGGCGGTCGGGAGTAGCCTGCCCGCCGTGGATCAGATGGAGCTGCGCAACCGCCTCGTGATGGCGACGCAGATGTGGAAGGAGGCCACGACCGATCCGCTCCCGCGGATGGCGCCCGGCGAGCCCGCCGCGCAGCTCGCCGCCTTCGAGCTCACGCTGGTCGACATGCTGTGCGCGAAGGCCACGCCGGAGACCGCGCGCGACGTGGCGGACAAGACGTGGGACCTCGTGCACGACCGGCGCGACGAGGACCCCGTGAAGCAGCGCGTCGTCGAGTGCCACGAGGCGCTGGCGCGGCTCTCGGCCCGAGGCGGCGGCACCGGCTTCTAGGCTGTGCTCTCGGTGAGGGAGCTCGAAGGGCTGTTCGATCTCCGCGTCAAGGCGCGCTCGATCGCCTACCTGTTCGCGACGGGCGCGACACTTGGGCTGCTCACCCTGGCGTTCCCGCATGCGAGCGAGGTCCGCGACGTCCCGCTGATCGTCCTCGCGGGGATCGCGTACGTGGTTGCCGCGGCCGTCCTCGCGCTCGCCGACCACCTGCGCGAGTGGCACATCCACGCGGTGCTCGTGGCGGGCACCGTGATCGTCAGCCTGGCCAACTACTACGCCGGCCCGTCCACGCTGTACCCGCTTCTGTACATGTGGGCGGCGCTCTACGCGTTCTACTTCTTCCCGCTGCGGGAGGCGTTCGCGCAGATGGTGTTCCTGGCGGTGGCGTACGCGGTCGTGCTCGCCATCCAGGACGCCGACAGCGCGGTGGTGAGCTGGCTGCTCGCCGTGGGCACGCCGCTGGTGGCCGGCCTCCTGATCTCGCGGCTGCTGGGGCGGGTGCACGAGCACGCCCGCGAGGTGCGCAGCTCGGAGGAGCGCACGCGGCTGGTGCTCGACACCGCGCCGGACGCGTTCGTCACGGTCGACCGCGACGGGCTCATCAGGACCTGGAACGTCGCCGCGGAACGCGCCTTCGGCTGGACGAAGGGCGAGGCGATCGGCCGGAGAATGAGCGAGCTGATCCTCCCGCCGGAGCATCGCGAGCGCCACGACACGCGCCGGCGCGCGCTGATCGAGAACCCGGACCCGCTCGCGATGGAGCACTTCGAGGTGGAGCTGGTCCGGCGCGACGGGCAGCGCTTTCCCGGGGAGGCCACGGTGTCGAAGGTCGACGTCGCGGGCGAGCTGTTCGTCTCGGGCTTCATCGTCGACGTCACCGAGCGGCTGCGCCGCCAGGCCGAGCGCGAGGCGCTGCTCCGCGAGCAGGCGGCTCGCGCCGAGGCGGAGCGCGTGGCGGAGATCGTCGGCGGCATGCAGGCGCTAGTCGACGCGGCCCTTGCGCAGCGCAGCCTCGAGGGCGTGCTGCGCGACCTCGTCGCGCAGGTCCGGGGCGTGCTCGACGCGGACGCTGCGAGCATCTTCCTCGCGGATCAGAGCGGAGCCCTGAGCCCCGGCGCCTCCGCGCCCGGCGACCTCGCCGGCGCCGACGCGTTCGCGGAGGCGGTGGCGGAGGCGGGCGAGGCGAGGCTCGGCCAGGGCGACGCGCTGGTCGGAGTGCCGCTCCTCGCGGACGGAGAGGTCACGGGCGTGCTCGTCGCCGGCGTGGACCCGCCGCGCGGGTTCACCGGCGAGGACCTCACGCTCCTGAGGCTCGCGGCCGAGCGCGTGGGACTCGCGATCGCGCACGTACGCGTGTACGAGCGCGAGCACCGGATCGCGGAGACGCTTCAGCGCAGTCTGCTGCCGGACCGGCTTCCGCACCTCCCGGGCCTCCAGGTGGAGGCCCGCTACCTGCCCGCGGCCGCCGAGGCCGAGGTGGGCGGCGACTGGTACGACGTGATCCCGATCGCGGGCGGCGCAGTGGGGCTCGTCATGGGCGACGTGGCGGGGAAGGGTCTCGCGGGCGCGTCGATGGTGGGACGGCTGCGCAGCGCGCTGCGCGCCTACGCGCTCGAGGGACACGACACCGGCCGCGTCGTCGAGCGGCTCAACCGCCTGCTCTGGACCGAGGCGGAGGAGAGCCAGATGGCGACGATGCTGTACGCGATCGCGGATCCCGCCGCCGGAGTCGTGCGCTGGGTGAACGCCGGCCACCCGCCGCCGCTGATGATCAGCGGCCACGGCGACGCCGAGTTCCTACGGGGCGAGGCGTCGGTTCCACTCGGCGTTCTGCCGTTCCCCACCTACACGGAGGTGTCCGCGCCGATGGAGCCCGGCAGCGCACTTCTCCTCTACACCGACGGCCTCGTGGAGCGGCCGGGCGAGCACATCGACGACGGCCTCGCGCAGCTGGCCGCCTGCGTGCGCGAGGCGGCCGCGGACGACCCGCAGCGGCTGCTCGACCACGTCCTGGACGCGTTCGTGCCGCCCGGCGGCGCGCCGGACGACGTGGCGCTGCTGACGCTGAAGAACCTGCCGGTCCCGGACCACTTCAGCGCCGATTTCCCGGCCGAGCCGGAGTCGCTCGCGCCGATCCGAAGCATGCTGCGGCGTTGGCTGAGCCACGCCGGGGCGAACGAGCTCGAGATCGCCGAGATAACCACCGCCTGCGGCGAGGCAGCGACGAACGCGATAGAACATGCGGGTACGGGCAACGGGACCGGCTTTGCGGTGTCGGGCCGGAGGCAGGGGGATGAGATCGAGATCGAGGTTCGCGACCACGGCTCCTGGCGCCGCGAGCGCGAGGACGACCACGGCAGGGGCATCGACCTGATGCGCACGCTGATGGACACAGTCGCCGTCGAGCCCGGCCCGAAGGGCACGACGGTCAGCCTCCGCCGACGGCTCGGAGCGAGGGAGATCCCCGAGGCGTGAGCGGCCTCGTGGGGATGACCATCGAGCAGCGTGGCGAGGAGGTCGTGCTCGTGCGGCTCACCGGCGAGCTCGACATCTCCGTCACGCAGTCCACGGGACAGCGGATAGCCGCTGCGGTGCCGAGCTCGGCGCACGGCGTGGTGGTCGACATGACCGGGCTCGAGTTCATCGACTCGAGCGGGATATCGATGCTGTTCGGGCTGGCGCGCCGGGTGGGCAGCCACCGCCAGCAGCTCCGGGTGGTCGCCCCCGTGGGCAAGACGGTGGCGCGCGTGCTCGAGATCGTCGAGTTCGGGCGAGCGGCGCCGATCGACCCGGACGTCGAGTCCGCGGTCGCCCGGCTCGCTACGCCGCCGGAGTAGCCGCCGCCTCGCGGATGAAGCCGAGGACGGCGGCGTTGAACTCGTCCGCCCGCTCGAGCGACAGCCCGTGGGGCGCCCTCTCCAGGACCGTGAGCTTCGCGCCCGGAATCCGCTCGGCGAGCTCGCGCGACTTCCAGATCGGCACGAGGATGTCGTACTCGCCGCCGATCACATGCGTCGGCATCGTCAGCTTGGCGAGCCGGTCGCGCGTGTCGTGCCGGCCGCTCGCGGCGATCTGACGGCCGAAAGCGTCCGCCGACTGGCGGTTCGGGTTGTTCAGCATCGCGGTGCGGATGAACTCGACCATGTCCGCGCTCTCGAAGAACTCCTCGGAGTGGTTCAGCATCATCAGGTCGTCAACGTGTTGCTCGAAGCTGATCTGCTTCAGGCGGTTGCCCCACACCTCCGCGAGGCGGGACGCGTAGGTACTGCCGGCGGGGAAGGTCACGGCGAGCGTCAGGGTCCGCACGCGGTCGGGCGCCTGGCATGCGATCTCCTGCGCGATCGCACCGCCCATCGATATCCCTACGAGGTGGAAGCTGTCGAGCCCCAACTGATCGGCGAGCGCCAGCGCGTCGCGCGCCATGTCCGCGATCTCGTAGTCCTCCTCGGCCATCGAGGACCGGCCCACGTCCCGGTTGTCGAAGATGACGGTCCGGTACGCGGCCGAGAACCCCTGGATCTGCGGGATCCAGGCGAGCGTGTCGCACGCCAGTCCGTGCACGCACAGGAGCGGCTCACCGTCTCCGTGCACCTCGTAGTAGAGCCGCTGCCCGTTCACCTCTGCGATCGCCATGCGCGAAAGCCTAGCGCCGCCGGCGGTCCTGGCTGGCCAGCCAACTTGGTACGCTCGCCGGCGTGCCGGGCGTGGCTGTCGTGACGGGTGCGGGTCGGGGCTTCGGCCGCGCGATCGCGCAGCGGCTGGCGGGCCGCGGCCACACGGTGCTCGCCACGGACATCGAAGCCGAGGCCGCGCAGGCCACGGCGGACGCGGTGGGCGGCTTCTCCATGCAGCTCGACGTGCGCGACCCGGAGGCCCATCGGGCAGCCGCTCGCGCGGCTGCCGAGCGCGGGCCGCTGGAGGTGTGGGTGAACAACGCCGGCGTGATGCGCACGACGAAGTGCTGGGAGCAGCCGGACGACGAGGTCCGCCTCGAGTGCGAGGTGAACCTCATGGGCGTGATCTGGGGCTCGCGCGCGGCGGTGGACGCCATGCGCTCGGACGGCGCGCGGGATGCGCACATCGTCAACCTCGCTTCGCTGTCCGCGCTCCTGCCGGTGCCCGGTCTCGCGGTGTACGCGGCCACGAAGCACGCCGTGCTCGGCTTCAGCACGTCGCTCCAGGGCGACCTCTACGACGCGGGCATCCCCATCACCGTCCACGCCGTGTGTCCCGACGGCGCCGACACGCAGCTCGTGCGCGAGCACGACCACGAGGAGGAGGCGGCGATCATCTGGTCGGGACCGCGGATGCTCACGGCCGACGCGGTGGCCGAGCAAGTCGTCAGCCTGCTGGACGGCAAGCGCCTCGTGCACGTGATCCCGCGCTGGCGCGGCTGGGGCGCCCGCCTCAACGCGATGTCGGGGCGCGCGGGCCTCAAGGCCGCGCCGATGCTGCGCCGCGCGGGCGAGCGACGGCGTGCCCGGGCAGGTTAGGTTTTGCCCATGCTTCAGACCCAGGATTCCGCCACCGACACCGCCGCCGCTTCGATCGAGGTCGAGAACCCCGCCAACGGGAAGGTGATCGCGACCATCCCGGTCGTCGCTCCCGAGGACGTCGCGGAGCGCGTGTCGCGCGCCCGCCGCGCGCAGCCCGGCTGGGAGGCGCTCGGGTTCGACGGCCGCGCCGCCGTGATGAAGCGCTGCCAGAAGTGGATGTCGGACAACGCGGATCGTGTGATCGACACGATCGTCTCCGAGACCGGCAAGGCGTACGAGGAGGCGCTCGTCGCGGAGGTGGGCTACGCCGGGCCGGCCTTCGCCTTCTGGGCCAAGAACGCCGGGAAGTACCTGGCCGAGGAGCGTGTGAGGACCGCGTCCCCATTCGCCAAGGGCCGCAAGCTGATCGTCCGCTACGCGCCGCTGGGAGTCGTCGGGGTGATCGGCCCGTGGAATTACCCGCTGACCAACTCGTTCGGGGACTGCATCCCGGCGCTCATGGCGGGCAACTCGGTCCTCCTGAAGCCCTCCGAGGTCACGCCGCTCACCTCGATGCTGATGGGCGAGATGCTGCGCGAGTGCGGGCTGCCCGAGGACGTCTACCAGGTTGTGCCGGGCTACGGTGAGACGGGGCAGGCGCTGATCGACGAGGTTGACTTCGTGATGTTCACAGGCTCCACCGCCACCGGCAAGAAGGTGATGGAGCGCGCCGCGCGGACGCTCACGCCCGTATCGCTCGAGCTCGGCGGCAAGGACCCGATGATCGTCTGCGCCGACGCGGACATCGAGCGCGCCGCGAACGCGGCGGCCCACTATTCGATGCAGAACGCGGGGCAGAGTTGCACCTCGACCGAGCGCGTGTACGTCGAGGAGCCGATCTACGACCGCTTCGTCGAGATGGTGACCGAGCGGGTCCGCGGGCTCCGACAGGGCGTTCCGGGTGGGCCGGGCTCGACCGACCTCGGCGCTGTGATCAACCCCCCGCAGTCCGACATCGTCGAGCGCCACGTCAAGGACGCGGTGGAGCAGGGGGCGCGCGTGCTGGTCGGCGGCGGCCGGCGCGACGAGAACGGCCACTACTTCGAGCCGACCGTGCTCGTGGACGTGGACCACTCGATGGCGTGCATGCGCGAGGAGACGTTCGGCCCGACCGTGCCGATCATGAAGGTGCGCGACGCCGAGGAGGCAGTGCGGCTGGCGAACGACACGCCCTACGGGCTCCAAGCGTCCGTCTGGACGAAGGACACCGGGAAGGGGGAGCGGCTGGCGCGCCGGATCGATGCGGGCGCGGTGACTGTGAACGACGCGATGGTGAACTACGTGGTGTTGGAGCTGCCGATGGGCGGCTGGAAGCAGTCCGGGCTCGGGACCCGCCACGGCGCCGACGGCATCCGCAAGTACACGAAAAAGCAGAGCCTGCTCGTCACGAGCTTCGCGCCCATGAAGAAGGACCTGCACATGATGCCGTACACGCCGCGGCGTACGAGGTTCCTGTCGCGGCTATTCAAGCTCGTCTACGGACGCTGACGCTTCTGCCGATAGAGGTGGAGTGCGCCTTCGCTTCGCGCTGCTCACCCTCCTGGTCGCTCTCGCGGCCGTCCCCGCCGGCTCCGCCCTTGGAGTCACCGGCAACCCCGCCGACCGGCTGGCGGACCTGCCGATCGACGACTACGCGTACGACCACGCGCGCGACTGCCGCAGGCGGGCCACCCCCGGCGCGCTGGCGCTCGTGGACTGGCTGGAGCGAAACGCGGAGGGCGTGTCGTGGGGGATCATGCGCTGCGAGCGCTGGGGCAAGGGTCGCGCCTCGCTGCACGCGGAGGGCCGCGCGGTGGACTGGCACCTGGACGCGGCCCGCGCCGCCGACCGCCGCGAGGCGCGCCGGCTGATCGACCTCTGGCTGGCCACCGACAGCGCCGGCAACGAGCACGCCCTGGCCCGCCGAATGGGGATCCAGGAGATCATCTGGAACTGCCACTCGTGGTGGTCCGGCTCCGACGGACTGGGCCAGTACTCCACCTGCTACAGCGAGCGCGGAAGGCGCCGCAAGCACGTAAACCGCTCGGAGGCCCACATGGACCACATCCACATCGGCCTCTCCCGCGCCGGCGCCCGAAAGCGCACATCCTTCTGGGCGCGCTAGTCGGCGTAGGATTGGGGGATGGCTCGCTCGTATCGTCACCAGGCGTTCATCGAGGCTCCGCTCGACGAGGTCTGGGAGGTCGTCAGCGATCCGCGGACGCACGAGGATTGGTGGCCAGAGGTGGAGGGGATCGTCGCCGGCGAGGGGCTCGGTGAGGGGGACGAGTACCTCTTTAGGTCGAAGGTCCTCCCCTTCCGCGACGCCGTCGAGTCCGTCTGGGTCGTAGAGCGGATGGAGCAGCTGAAGGAGGTCCACTTCCGCTGCACGCTGAGCGGCACCTACGCGCGCTTCACGCTCACGCCGGCGCAGGGCCACACCTTCGTCGAGGCCGAGAGCGGCATGGAGCCGACGGCTCTGAGGTGGCGCGTGTTGGGGGCGCTGGGGCGCTCGTACTTCAGGAACTGGGTCATCGCGGTGCTCGACGGGCTTCCGGCCCGCTGCAGGCGCGATGTGATTGCGGGCGATTTGCAGGGTATGTGACGCTCATCACGACCGAGGCCGAACTGGCCGATACTGTCCAGAGAGTCATGGAGCGGCAGCACGTCGACATTACGCGGGACCTCGATGGGGAGCCGGTCGTGCACGCGGTGTTCGACCTGCACGAGGGCGAGATCGCCGCTTCGGCGCACGCCGTCGCCGCCAGCGCCGCCGAGCGCTTCCGCAACGCGGAGCTGTCCGCGGACGACGTCGTCGAGTTTCGCGAGCTCACCGCGCTGGCGGACGAGCTGGCCGAGCTCACCGGAGGCCATGGCACGCTCGTGATGCGGCCCGCGCGCCTGAACGCCTACCGCGCTGCGCTGGGCACCTTCGTCGAGTCGCGCGACGAGGCCGAGTGGCTGCGCGAGGAGGACCGCGAGCCGCTCGCGGTCAGCCGCAGCCTGCTGTACCCGCTCGAGCAGCTCTCCGCCGAGGCGATGCAGGCCGCGCTCTCGCAGCCCGCGCCGCGCTCCGTCTAACGCCTACGGATACAGGTCGCCGTTCTCGCCGACGACGAAGATCGCGCTCACCGGGCAGTTCCCGGCGGCCGTGATGACATCGTCGACGGAGGCGCCGTCCGGATCCACCACAACGGCCTTGTCCTCGGCGTCGAGCTGGAACACATCGGGTGCGGTGTCCACGCAGTCGCCCGAGCCGATGCACAGTGCCCGGTCGACCGTGATCTTGATCCGGTTCTCCGGGGACAGCTCCGGCATCAGTGCCGGCGACGGCGCACGAGCAGCAGCAGGAGGAGGGCCGCTCCCAGGGGGAGGAACGCGCGGATCCCGAGACCGCTGCCGCCGTCGTCACCGTGTGGCTCCGCGCCCGCGGGCATCGCGAACTCCTCGGCCGCGAGCACGTCATGCGGCTCGCGAAGGCCGGTCGGGTCGCTCGGGATGCGGTTGTCGCGCGTCGGAATGCCGAACTCCTCGGCGGCGAGAATGTCGTGCGGCTCCTCGATCCCGCTCGGATCGGAGGAGCTTCGGCCTTGCTTGCGTTCGGACTCGGTCATCCTCCCTATCGTTCCAGATCCATGGATGAGGCCACCCGTACCGAGCTCGAGGCGGCGGCGTTCAGGGCGCTGGCCCAGCACCTCCGGGAGCGCCCCGACGTGCAGAACATCGATCTGATGAACCTGGCCGGGTTCTGCCGGAACTGCCTGTCACGCTGGTATCGCGAGGCAGCCGAGGAGCGTGGCATCGAGCTCGAGGACGCGACGGCAAGGGAGATCGTCTACGGGATGCCGTACGAGGAATGGAAATCAAGGCACCGGGCGCCCGCAGGCGACTGAGCGCGCTCGCCGTCGCGCTCTGCGCGCTGCTCCTCGTCGCGGCGTGCGGCCGCGACCCCGAGGGCGAGCGCACTCGCGAGCGGGAGGCCGAGCCCGAGGAGGTCGTGCTCACCCCCGAGGCGGCGAGGGAGGGTCGCGCCAACTCGCGCGAGGAGCAGCGTAACCGTCGCCTCAAGCCGCAGGTCGTGGAACTCCGCGGGGCGGGCGCGGACACGGCCCTCGAGGCCGACCCCACCGACGACGCTCCGAGCCCCGGCGCCCCCACGGATGCGGAGGTCCGGGCGGAGCTGCGTGAGGCGCGCGCGAACCTCGCGAAGTTCAAGAAGCACCTCGACACAACGGCCTTCCTCCAGACCGGCAGGCGCGCGCGGGTGCTCGGCGACGGCACGGCCGTGGCGCCGGAGAACGCGCCCGACGTCGTGAAGCGCGTGATCATGGCCGCGAATGAGATCGCGAAGTTCCCGTACAAGTGGGGCGGCGGGCACGGCGCCTGGCGCGATACCGGCTATGACTGCTCAGGCTCGGTGTCGTTTGCGCTGGCCGGTGCGGGCCTGCTCGGCAGCCCGCTGACGTCCGGGGGATTCATGAACTACGGCGCGCCGGGCCATGGGCGCTGGATCACCATCTACGCGAACGAGGGGCACATGTTCATGGTCGTGGCCGGGCTTCGGTTCGACACGAGCGGCCAGGGCCGGGCGGGGACGCGCTGGCAGGAGGGGGTCCGCACCACCGCCGGCTTCGCCGTCCGGCGGATCCCGGGGCTCTAGGTCTCGAGCTCGGCGGGCTCGAGCGACAGCTCGAGGAGCCTGCCGGCGCGCAGCAGCCGGACGTCCACCGGCGTGCCGATCAGCTCGGCGACCATCAGGCGCTGGAGGTCCTCGACACGCTCGATCTGCGCGCCGTTGACCGAGAGGATCAGGTCCTCGGGACGGATGCCGGCGCGCCCGGCCGGCCCGTCCTCCACTACCTCGACCACCTCCACGCAGGTGTCGGAGCCGGTCTCCGCGCGCGCATGGGGCGGCACGGGCCGCGGCCCCCCGGCGATCCCGAGGTACGCCCGCCGCACGCGTCCCTCGGACATCAGCGACGCGATCACACGCTGCGTCATCGCGTTCATCGGGACGGCAAGCCCGAGGCCGACGCCCGCGACGGCGGTGTTGATGCCCACCACCCGGCCGCTGCTGTCCGCGAGCGCGCCGCCGGAGCTCCCGGGGTTCAGCGCCGCATCCGTCTGGATCACGTTGTCGATGATCCGGCCGGCGCGCCGGGAGCGGGCCGGAAGCGAGCGCCCGAGCGCCGAGACCACTCCCGCCGTCACCGATCCGCCGAGCCCGTGCGGGTTGCCGATCGCAACCACTAGCTGTCCCACGCGAAGCCCCTCCGCGTCGCCCAGCTCGGCGGCGGCCAGGCCCTCCGCGTCCGCGCGCAGCAGCGCGAGGTCGGAGAGCGAGTCGCGGCCCACGACCTCGAAGCGCTGCTCGCTGCCGTCGGCGAAGGTCGCCCGGCCGCGGCGGTCGCCGCCTTCGACGACGTGAGCAGACGTGAGCAGGAATCCGTCGGGCGTTAGGACCACAGCGCTCCCCGCGCCGGCCGGCACGCGTCCTCCGCGCGTACGCCGGAGCACGCGCAGGCTCGCGACCGATGGCGCGAGCCGCTCGGCCACTGCTGTGACGGCGCGCGAGTACGCGTCGAGCGCCTCGGCCTCCGCCAGGTCGGCTCCCTCCGCGACCTGGTTCACGCCGCCCGCCGGCCCTCGAAGCGAGCCGTGACCGTGCGCTCGTCCGTGCCGCGCACGACCGTCAGCTCGAGCTCCCCGCCGGCGGCAGGGACCGAGTCGAGCGCGGTGTAGAGCGACTCGACGCTCTCGATCGCGGTCTCGCCCGCCGCCACGACCAGATCGCCGGGCTCGATGCCCGCCGAGTCCGCAGGGCCGCCCTCCTCGACGGCACGCACGAGCAGGCCGTCGCGCTCCGGCAGGCCGACCGCGGTGCGCAGCCGGCGCGCCACGCGCGGCGGCGCGATCGCGACGCCGAGACGGTGCGGCGCCACGGCCTCACCGCGCGCGAGC
>DASQTS010000032.1:0-7115 GCA_035641775.1 Thermoleophilaceae bacterium | reverse complement strand
ACGCGGCTCAACGGCGAGTAGCTCGTCAGTTCGCCGTTCATCTTCAGCCGCCCAACCTTCTCGAGACCCCAGGCCGCGACGTTCTTCAGCTTGTCGCCGCCGAATCCGAGGTCCTCGACGATCCCCTGGAGCTGGCGACGGTCCGCCTCGATCTCGTCCGCGACCTTGGCGAGCGGCGGGCCGTACACCGCGTGGCCCTCGTTCGCGCCGCGCGTGCGGCGTGCGAGCTCGAGGCCCGCCGTCGAGCCGGCTAGGTGGTCCTGTAGGTAGATGCGCAGGTACTTCTCGTTCACGAGTCGGACCGTACCCATTGCCGCGCCGCGTACGCTGCCGGGATGGCCGACGGACGCAGCGAGCTCGAGCTTGCGCTCGCCGACGCGGGCGGCCCGGACGCCCCGCGCGACACGTCCGCGCGGCTCCGCCGCCTGCTCGAGGCGGAGCTCGGCCGCGGCGCACGCGAGCTGGGTGACAGGCGCACCGGCTACGAGACGCCGATCGCGGTCGCGGTGGCGGCGGGCGAAGAGGTGGTCGCGGCCCTCCCGATCTCGCCGGAGCTGCGCGCCGACCCAGGCGCCGTCACCGAGCGGGCGGCCGCGCTCGCGGCAGCGGCCGTGGAGCACCTGGTGGAGGGCGCGTCGCCGGGGCCGCCGGGCGCTTCCATCGACCTTCGGCTTCGGCTCGGGCAGCTCGACGGAATGCTGGCGCTCGCCTACCCCGCCGCCGACCCGACCGAGGCGGCGGAGTACGCGTTCGAGGCCCTCAACGCCGAGTTCGACGAGAAGCGGATCGACCGCCTGCGCGCCCGCGCGCACCTCCTGCCGGGCCACGTACTGGAGGAGGTGAGCGACCTGAGGCCTCCCATCGGCCCGACGCATCCGCTGCGCGTGGCGGAGGCGGTGACCCGCTTGGGCGGCTCGCCCCTCGACGACGAGGCGGTCGAGGCGCTGGAGCCGCAGCTGCTGCGACTGCTCGAGCCCTCCGGCCAAGTCTCACGCGCGCACGAGGACTCCGACCCGACCCGCCGCGTGGCCCGCCGCATCCTGCAGCGCCTGGACGGGATGGGGAAATGGGGCGGCTACCACACCGCCTTCGACCACCTGGCCCGCGGCTTCGCCGGCCACGAGCGAGCCCTCGCCTACGAGGTGGGCGAAGCACTCCTCGCAGCCGGCCTGCTGGAGCAGAAGCCGAGCGTGGGCCAGCGCCACGTCTACCTGAGCCCGAAGCGAAGCGGCGACATCCGGCGCCTGATCGACGACGGCGTGCTGCCGCAGGGACTCCGGCTGCCCTCTACGTTGGGCTGACTCGCAGCCCGCCGTCGGGCTTCACGCTCAACGCGCGGCGGCCCTCCACGAGCTCCGTCAGCTCGTCGCCCACCAGCTCGCGGCGCCAGCCGTTCGCCACACGCAGGTGGTCCCGATCCTCGCCTCGGCGCAGCGAGCTGATCAGCGCGGACAGCTCGGACTGGGTCGCGATCAGCTCCACGGCCACGCCGGTCTCCATCGAGCGGTGGCGCACGAGCGCCTGGGCGAGCGAGACGAGCGGGGCGTCGGCCGGGTCGCGCCCGGGCGGCTCCGAGGCGGGGGCGGGGGCGCTGCGGTTTCGGCCGCGCGCGATCGACGCGAGCAGCGCGTCGGCGCGGCGGTGCAGGGTCTGCGGCGGCAGGCCGCGGATCTGCTCCAGCCCCTGCTTGTCGCGCGGGGTCCGGCGGGCGATCTCCACGAGCGCTTGGTCGGGCAGCACCGTGCCAGGCGGCCGGTCCGCCGAGCGCGCCTCCTCCTCGCGCCATTCGGCGAGCTGCAGCGCCACGCCGCGGGCGCTCTCACTCAGGCGCCCGAGGCGCGGCAGGCGCTCGTACGACCGCTGCGCGTCGCGCTCGTCGCTCACGTCCTCGAGGCCGCGCGACTCCTCGCGCGCCCATTCGAGGCGGCCGCGCTCCTCGAGCCGGCCCTCCAGCTCCTCGCCGAGCGCCAGCAGCAGCCGCGCGTCGTCGGCGGCGTACTCGAGCTGGAGCGGCGTGAGCGGCCGCTTGTCCCAGCGCGTGAATCCCTCGCTCCCCTTCAGCTTCACCCTCAGCACCTTGCGGACCAGCGACTCGTAACCCTCCTGGTTCCCGAACCCGAGGAAGCCCGCCGCGACCTGTGTGTCGAAGATGTTCCGCACCTCGGTGTCGAGCGTCCGCTTCAGCAGGGCGACGTCCTGGCGCCCGGCGTGCATGACCACCTCGACGTCCGGGTCGGCCAGCACTCGCGCGAGCGGCGAGAAGTCGGGGTCGCCCTCGAGCGGGTCGAGCACCTCGGTGCGCACGCCGCCCTCGGCGGGCGGATCGGGCACCGCCACCTGCACGAGGCACAGCAGCGCCTGGTAGCGGCGCTCGGACACGAACTCCGTGTCTATGGCAATCCGCCCTCCCGCGGCTGCGCGCTCCGCCAGCTCTGCGATCACGAGCGGCTGACCCTACCGCGACACGGCCTGGGCATACTCGTGTGAGTGCTGCTCACGAGCTTCTTCGCCGGCGTCGCGGCCGCGGCAGCCGCCGCGTCGCCCGCGCCGGCCCAGTCACCGGGCTGGGAGACGATCGGGCGGTCGGAGCAGGACCGCCCGATCCGCGCGGTGCGCGTGGGCAGCCCAGGCGCGCGCGTGAAGCTGCTCGTGGTGGGCACCGTCCACGGCAACGAGCAAGCCGGCCGGGCGGTGGTCGAGCGGCTTCGCCGCGCGCGCCCGCCGCGCGGCACCGCGCTCTGGCTCGTGCCGGACGCGAACCCTGACGGCACGGCCGCGGGCACGCGCCACAACGCCAACGGCGTCGATCTCAATCGCAATTTCCCGTACCGCTGGCAGCACCAGGACGGCGTCTACGAGGCGGGCCCCGGCCCTGCGTCCGAGGCCGAGACGCAGGTCATGCAGCGCTTCGTCGAGCGCGAGCGCCCGCGCGTGACGCTCTGGTACCACCAGGCGCTGCGGATGGTCGTCAAGAGCACGGGCGACGCCAAGCTCGAGCAGCTCTACTCGGCGCGCAGCGGCCTCCCGCGCAGGGACCTCCCGCACTACCACGGCACGGCGATCTGGTGGCAGAACGAGACGTTCACGGGGGACACCGCCTTCGTCGTGGAGCTGCCGGGCGGCGCGCTCACGGCGGCCGGCGCCCGACGGCACGCCGGCGCCACGCTCGCCCTCGCACGGGCCGTCGCGCCGCCGCGCGAGGTGCGAAAGCCGATCCCGTACCCCGCCGCGCGCAGGGCCGACATGGCCGACTACGCGCAGCGCCACTACGGCTTCCACGACTTCCGGCTCCGTGACCCGAAGGTCATCGTCGAGCACTACACCGTCACGTCGAGCTTCCCGCCGGTGTTCGACCTCTTCTCCCGCAACCAGGCCGACTCCGAGCTGGGCGAGCTCCCCGGCGTCTGCTCGCACTACGTGATCGACCGCGACGGCACGATCTTCCGGCTCGTGCCGGCGACGATCATGTGCCGACACACCGTCGGCCTCAACTGGACGGCGATCGGCATCGAGCACGTGGGCATGAGCGACGCGCAGGTCATGGGCAACGCGCGTCAGCTCGCCGCCTCGCTGCGGCTCACGCGCGCGCTTCAGGGGCGCCACGGCATCGCCACTCGGAACGTCATCGGCCACAACGAGAACCGCGACAGCCCGTTCCACCGCGAGCGCGTGGCGCGCCTGCGCACGCAGACGCACGCCGACTTCCCGACCTCGGTGATGAACGCCTACCGCCGCCGGCTCGCCCGGCTGCCGGCGCCCGCGAGCGTCCGCTGACCTGGGAGACTTCGTACATGGAGAAACGCCAGATCGCCGTGCTGGGGCTCGCGGGGCTCGGGATCGCGTTCGCCGCCGCGAACTTCGACGAGGTCGAGGTGAACTGGCTCCTGGGCACGTGGGAGACGCCGCTGATCATCGTGATAGCGGTGTCGATGGTGATCGGCGCCGGGCTCGGCTTCCTGGTCAGCCGGCGCCGCGGCGGCTAGGCGAACGACAGCCCCGCCGCCACGGCGAAGCCGAGCGCCGTAGCGAGGCCGGTCGTCCTGCCGCCCTGCTCTGTGGCCTCCGGGATCATCGTGTCCACAAGCATCACCAGCAGCGCGCCGGCGGCGAAGCCGTTGATGCCGCCCTGGAGCTCGTTCGAGGCCAAGTCGGCTGCGGCGTGGCCCACGCCCGTCGCGAGTGCGCACACGACCGCTATCCCGACCCAGTTCCGCACCACCTTCCCGCGCTCGTGGCCCGCGCGCCGCATGTCGTTCGCGCCGCCGATCGCCTCGGGCAGGTTCGACACATAGATGGCGGCGAGCAGTGCGGCGCTCACGCCGTCGCCGCCGGCGAGCCCAATACCGAGCACGAGCTGCTCCGGGATGCCATCGAGCAGAGCGCCGAGCGCGAGCGCCGCGCCGCCTCCCATCGCGGCGACGCGTCCGGAGGCCACGAAGTAGGTGAGCGCGCCCACCGCGAGCCCGATCGCCACCGGCAGGCCGCCGGCGATCTGCACTCCCTCCTCGGCCAGCTCGAAGCTCACCGCGCTGATCAGGGCGCCGGCGCCGAAGCCAAGGACGAGGCCGACCGCCCGCCGCGGCCACGGGCGCGCGAGCCCGATCAGCGCGCCCACAACCAGCGACGACGCCGCCAGCGCTCCCCAGGCGAGCGCCTCGGCCACGCTACCCCCGCCGTCGCGCGCGGTGCGCCAACCAGCGCGTCCAGACGATCGCCATGTCGGCCAGCGCGCTCCAGAGATGCCCGACGGGGCCGGTCACCAACCATGCCTGGAACGAATGGCTGCGCACCGCGCCCTGCCCGGTGCCTGCCGAACGGCGGCGCTCGCGAGCTTTCACGGAACGCAAGGTACAGTCACCGGTTCATGCCGGCAGGCGTCAAGACGAACACGACGGAGCTGCCCGACTCGCGCGTGCGCGTGGAGGTGGAGGTCCCGACCGAGGCGCTCGAACGCGAGCTGAAGACGGCCGCCTCGCAGCTCGGGCGCGAGATGCGCGTGCCCGGCTTCCGCAGCGGCAAGGTGCCCGCGGAGGTGGTGCTCCAGCAGGTGGGCCGCGAGGCGGTTATGGACGAGGCCGTCCGCCGCGGGCTGCCGGGCTGGTACGAGGAGGCGCTCGCCGACGCCGGCATCCAGAGTGTGGGCGACCCGCAGGTCGACCTCTCGGATCTGCCGGAGAAGGGCGCCCCGCTCGCCTTCACGATCGAGGTCGGCGTCGTGCCGCCCGCGCAGCTCGGCGACTACAAGGGCGTCGAGGTCGGTCGCCGCGAACCGAAGGTCGATGACCAGGAGGTCGAGGCCGAGCTCGAGCGCATCCGCGAGTCGCTCGCGTCGCTCGAGACCGTGGAGCGTCCCGCCGGCGATGGCGACTTCGTGGTCATGGACTACGTCGGCTCCCTCGACGGCACGGAGTTCGAGGGCGGGGAGGGCCGCGGCCAGGTCGTGGAACTCGGCTCCGGACGGCTGATCCCCGGCTTCGAAGAGCAGCTCATGGGGGCGGCCGCCGGGGAGCAGCGCACCGTCGAGCTCACCTTTCCGGACGACTACCCGGCCGAGCAGCTCGCCGGCCAGGACGCGTCCTTCACCGTCGAGGTGAAGGAGGTCAAGGAGAAGAAGCTGCCCGAGCTGGACGACGACTTCGCGGTCGAGGCGGGCGGTTATGACTCGCTCGACGAGCTGCGCGCGGAGATCGAGTCGCGGATCGCGGAGGCTGAGGAGCGGGCCATCGAGGCCGAGTTCCGCGAGGCCGCCGTGGACGCCGTCGTGGCGCAGGCGAGCATCGAGGTGCCGCACGAGCTGGTGCATTCGAAGGCCCACGAGATGTGGCACCGCACCGCGCGCCGGCTCCAGGCGCAGGGCATCGAGCCGGGCCAGTACCTCGCCATGACAGGCAAGGAAGAGGAGGAGCTCGTCACCGAGTCGGAGCCGGAGGCCGAGACCGCGCTGAAGCGCGAGGCCGTGCTCGCGGCGATCGTGGAGGCCGAGGGGATCGAAGTCTCCGACGATGAGATCGAGCACGCGCTGCGCGCCTCGGCGCCGCCAGACGCGAGCGACAAGCAGCTCAAGCGCGCACTCAAGCGGGCGCGCTCGCAGGGCGCCGACGAGGCGCTTCGCGAGGACATCGCGATGCGCAAGGCCGTGGACCTCCTGGTCGAGAACGCGAAGCCGGTGGACGCCGAGGTGGCCGCCGACGCGGCCGAGCGCGCGGCGGCCCGAGAGAAGCTGTGGACACCAGAGAGCGCTCGCTAGAGTCTCCGGCCCTATGAGCCCTCTCGTTCCAATGGTGGTCGAGCAGACGTCTCGCGGCGAGCGCGCCTTCGATATCTACTCGCGCCTGCTGAACGAGCGGATCGTTTTCCTCGGCACTCCCGTCACCGACGACATCGCCAACCTGATCGTGGCCCAGCTCCTCCATCTGGAGTCTGAGGACCCGGACAAGGACATCTCGCTCTACATCAACTCGCCCGGCGGGTCGGTGTACGCGGGGCTCGCGATCTACGACACGATGCAGTTCATCAAGCCCGACGTGCAGACGATCTGCGTCGGCATCGCTATGTCGATGGGGGCTCTGCTGCTCGCGGGCGGCGCCGACGGCAAGCGCATGTCGCTTCCGAACTCGAAGATCCTGATCCACCAGGTGAGCTCGGCGTTCCAGGGCCAGGCCACCGACATCGAGATCCACGCCAAGGAGATCATCGACGTGCGCCGCCGCCTGGACGAGATCCTCGCCAAGCACACGAAGCAGGAACTCGAGAAGGTCGCCCGCGACACCGAGCGCGACTACTTCATGAGCGCCGATGAGGCGCAGCAGTACAACCTGATCGACCGGGTCATCGCGAAGCACTAGCGCGGCGCACTTCTCGACGCGGCTTGATCCTCGACGCGCGTGTCTAGGTCAAGCGTCGAGAAGGGACTTTGACCCTCGCCGCGTATCCCTAGGTGCGCTACCCTCGCGCCCAGGGAGAGAGAGCAGAACCGTGGCCCGGCCTACCGACTCGAACGAACAACTCCTCTGCAGCTTCTGCGGAAAGTCGCAACGTCAGGTGAAGAAGCTGATCGCCGGGCCGGGCGTCTACATCTGCGACGAGTGCATCGATCTCTGTAACGAGATCATCGA
>DASQTS010000031.1:0-9086 GCA_035641775.1 Thermoleophilaceae bacterium | reverse complement strand
GGCGGCAGCTTTCCATCCCTGGCCGACGGCGACGTCTTCGGCGAGATCGCGCTCCTGCGCGACGTGCCGCGCACCGCGACGGTCACGGCCCGCACAGACGGGCGCGTGTTCGCGCTCGACCGCGATGCCTTCCTGACGGCGGTGGGCGGCCACCGCTTCAGCGCACACACTGTCGACACGATCGCCTCCGAGCGCGCCGAGCGCGAGCCGTCCACACCGCTCGTCTGAATCGATCTACTTGATGAACAGGATCTCGCTGTACTTCGGCAGCGGCCAGAGGTCGTCGGCCACGATCTTCTCCAGCTGGTCGCCCAGCTCGCGCACGCGGTCCAGCGCGGTCAGCTGGCTGTCGCGGGCGTAGATCGCGAGGTCGAGGCCCTCGACGCCGTCGGGGTAGGCGTTCGCCTCCTCGAGGGCCGAGATCGCCTCGGCGAAAGCGGACGCCAGCGAGCGGGCCTCGGCCGCCAACGTGTCGAGCCCGGCGGCCTCCACAAGCGCCACGTGCCGCAGCGCCGCCGGCAGCAGCATGGTCCGGGCCATCGACGCGGCGGTCTCCGCCTCGATGTTGGCCCGGATCGTGTACTGCTCGGCCCACACCTCGAGGCGCGACTCGAGCTCGCGGTGCGAGAGCACGTCGTACTTCTCGAACGCCGAAACGGTCTGGTCGGTGAGCACCTCGGGCAGCGCGTCGGGCGTCGTGCGCAGGTTCAGTAGCCCACGCTGCTCCGCCTCAACGTGCCACTCCTCGGAGTAGTTGTCGCCCCCGAAGATGACCCGCTTCGACTCCGTGTACGCGTCCTTCACGACGGCGTTCACGGCCTCCGCCAGGTCGGACCCTCCCGAGCCGAGCTCCGACTCGAGCTTGCCCGCCAGCTCGTCGATCGCCTCGGCCACGATCGTGTTCAGCACGGTGTTCGGGAAGGCGAGCGACATGCTCGACCCCAGCGCGCGGAACTCGAACTTGTTGCCGGTAAAGGCGAACGGCGAGGTGCGGTTGCGGTCGCCGCCGTGCATCGGCAGCGGCGGCAGCACCGGGGTGCCGAGGCCGAGGACCTCGGCCGGCTTGTGGGGATCCACGTTGCCGGAGGCGATCCCCTCGAACACCTTCTCCAGCTCGGCGCCGAGGAAGATCGAGATGATCGCCGGCGGCGCCTCGTTGGCGCCGAGGCGGTGGTCCTGGCCGATGTTCGCGACGGACGCGCGCAGCAGCCCCTGGTGCTTGTCGACGGCCTTGATCACGGCCGCGCAGAAGAACAGGAAGTTGATGTTGTCCGCCGGCGTGTCGCCCGGGTCCATCAGGTTGTGGCCGGTGTTGGTGCTCATCGACCAGTTGTTGTGCTTGCCGGAACCGTTCACTCCCGCGAACGGCTTCTCGTGCAGCAGGCAGACGAGCCCGTACTTGCGGGCCACTCGCTGGAGCACCTGCATCGTGAGCTGCTGGTGGTCCGAGCCGACGTTCGAGTTCTCGAACACCGGCGCGATCTCGTACTGGCCGGGCGCCACCTCATTGTGGCGGGTCTTCACGGGCACGCCGAGGCGCGCCAGCTCGAGCTCGCAGTCCATCATGTAGGCGAGCACGCGCTCCGGGATCGACCCGAAGTAGTGGTCGTCGAGCTCGTGGCCCTTCGGCGGCTTGGCGCCGAAGAGCGTCCGCCCGGTGTTGATCAGGTCGGGGCGCTCGAAGTAGTACTGCTGGTCGATCAGGAAGTACTCCTGCTCCGGCCCGACGGTGGTGAACACGCGCGTGGCGGTCTCGTCGCCCAGCAGCCGGAGCGCGCGAATCGCCGAGCCCGACAGAGCGTCCATCGAGCGCAGCAGTGGGATCTTGGCGTCGAGCGCCTCGCCGGTCCACGACGCGAACGCGGTCGGAATGCAGAGCAGCGCGCCGTTCGGGTTTTGCAGGAGGAACGCCGGGCTCGTGGGGTCCCAGGCCGTGTAGCCGCGCGCCTCGAACGTCGCGCGCACGCCGCCGGTCGGGAACGAGGACGCATCCGGCTCGCCCTGGATGAGCTCCTTGCCCGAGAACTCCGCGAGCGCCACGCCGTCCCCGGCCGGGCCGAAGAACGAGTCGTGCTTCTCGGCGGTGAGGCCGGTGAGCGGCTGGAAGACGTGGGTGAAGTGGGTGGCGCCCTTCTCGAGCGCCCACTCCTTCATGGCGAGCGCGACCGAATCGGCGAGCGACGCGTCGAGCGCCTCGCCCTGCTCGAGCACCTGCTGGAGCCGCTTGTAGGCGTCCTTGGGGAGACGCTGGCGCTGGACAGCGCCGGAGAAGACGTCCTCGCCGAAGGGGTAGTTCGACGGCTGCGTGAGGTCCACGACGCCGAGGGAGCCTCCGTTGGGGCTCCACTGCGCGGCGGTCATGTTGGGCTGACGGGTTCTGGCCATTGTCGTGTGCGAGCCTCCTGGCGGGTTCCGGGCGACGTCCAAGCTAGCCGCGGGCGATGAGTTTTTCCTTGTACGTCTGTCTAAAGATCCGCAAAGTGCGTTCGCCCTTCGTCGAGTACGTACCCTGGGAGCGGTTTGGCAGCGATCGAGTTACACGGAGTCGTGAAGAGGTTCGGGCCGATCACCGCGGTGGACGGCATCGACCTCGAGGTGCCGAGGGGCATCTGCCTCGGCCTGCTCGGGCCGAACGGAGCGGGGAAGTCCACCACGATGCGCATGCTCACCGGCCAGGCGCGCGCCAATGCCGGCACGATCAAGGTCCTCGGGCACGAGCTCCCGGCTCAGGCTAAGGAGGCGCGGGCCGAGATGGGCGTCGTGCCGCAGCTCGACAACCTAGACGTGGACGTGACGGTGGAGGACAACCTCGCGGTGTTCGCGCGCCTCTACCGCGTCCAGGACGTACACGCCGCCGTGGACCGCGGTCTGGCAATGGCGCGGCTTGAGGGCCGCCGCCGCGACCCCGTCGACGAGCTTTCGGGAGGGATGCGCCGGCGGCTGCTGCTGGCTCGGGGGCTCACCCACGACCCCCCGCTCCTGTTGCTCGACGAGCCCACCGTCGGCCTCGATCCGCAGATTCGCACGGAGCTCTGGTCGCTGATCGACTCGCTGCGCACGAAGGGCACGACGATCCTGATGTCCACGCACTACATCGAGGAGGCCGAGCGGCTCGCCGACGAGGTGGCCCTGATGGCGGAGGGCAAGATCATCAGCCGCGGCAAGCCTTCTGAGCTCGTGGCGCAGCACGCCGGCCGCGAGACCGCCGAGGTGTACGCGCCGCCCGAGCGGCTTGCGGAGGTCCGGGCCGCTGCCGAGGCCCAGGGGCTGAGGGTGCGCCCCGCGGGGCCCGCGATCGCGATCGTCGGGTCCGAGAAGGCCACCGACGGCGCGATCCCGCCGGAGGCGATCCGCCGTGCGGCGACGCTCGAGGACGTGTTCGTGCTGCTCACAGGGGAGGAGGCGGAGTGAGGCGCCTGGAACCGGCCGCCATCGGCGGCGTGATGAGCCGCGAGGTCGCCAACTTCCGGACCTTCTGGAAGGCGACCACCTTCTCGAGCGTGCTCGAGCCGGCGGTCTACCTGCTCGCGTTCGGCCTCGGGTTGGGGGCGACGATCGTGGACCAGGTCGACGGCCTCGACTACGTGGAGTACGTGGGCACCGGGATGGTGGCCACCGCCGTCATCTTCTCGAGCGCCTTTCCGGCGATGTTCGGGACGTTCGTGAAGGAGCGCTTCCAGCGCACCTACGACGCGATCCTGGCCGCGCCGGTCGACGTGGAGGAGCTCGTCACCGCCGAGATGCTCTGGATCGCCCTGCGCTCAGGGTTCTATGGCTGCTTCCCCCTGATCGTGTCGATGCTCTTCGGCCTCGACCCGGCCGCCGGAATGCTCGTCGTGCCGTTGTACGCGTTCATCACCGCGCTCATCTTCGCGGGCTTCGGGATCGCGGTGGCGGCGAGCGTCGCGAAGATCGACCAGTTCAACTACGTCACGACGCTGTTCATCACCCCGCTGTTCCTGGTGGCCGGCACCTTCTTTCCGATCGACCAGCTGCCGGAGGCCGTGCAGGTCGCCTCCCAGCTGAACCCGCTGCACCACCTCGTGGAGCTGGTGCGGCACGCTTGCTTCGGCTTCGAGTCGACCGACCTCCTGCGCGTGGCCGTGCTGATCGCGTTCGCGATCACGATGTGGCGCGTGGCCGTGAACCGCATGGAGAAGCGGCTGATCGACTAGAGCGGCAACTCGCGCCCGATGCCCGCCTCGCTCGCTCGGCGGTGGACCTCCGCGGCCACGGCCACGTCGTCGAGTGCGAGTCCCAGCGGCACCAGCACGCGCAGGCCGGGCGGATGGGTGGCGTCCGGGGCGATCGCTTCGCAGAGCTCGACGGGGTCGTCTGGGTAGCCCGCGAAGTAGCCCTGCTCGCGGTAATGGAGGTACTGCGGGATGTCATCGACGACGAACAGGGCGGCGCCCTCGAAGATGTCTTCGGAGAGCATCGCGTCGAAGTCGATCGCGCAGACCACGCTCGCGTCCGCGAGCTGAGTGCGCCCGAGCGGGCGCTCGGGATCGCGGACGATGGCGGCTGTGGTGATCACGACCTGTGCGCCCTCGCCCGCCTGCTCCGCGCGCGGCGCGATCCGGATGTCGAGCTCGGGGTGGGCCGCTACCAGGGTTTCCGCGCGCTCGGCGTGGCGGTCGAAGACCGTCGCGCGCGCCAGGCCGGGAAAGACCTCACGCGCGAGCTCCAGGTGCACCTTTCCCTGGCGGCCGCAGCCCACGATCCCGATCGCATCCACCGGCGCGTCCACGAGGGCGCGTATGCCGAGCATGCTGGCAGCCGCCGTTCGGACCTCGGTGATCCAGGTGGCGTCCATGATCGCGAGCGGCCGCCCGGTGGCCGCCTCGGTGAGCACCAGCAGGCCGTGGATGTAGGGAAGCCCGAGGTTCTGGTTGTCCGGGTAGCCCGCGACCCACTTGACGCCGACCGCATCGGTGTCGGCGAGGTAGGCGGGCATCGCGTGGATGAACGCATCGGGACGCGGGTGCACGCCGATCTTGGGCGGCATCTCGACCTGGCCCGCCCGCTTCGCGCGGAACGCCGCCTCCAGGATCTCGATCACCTCGAGGCCGGTGAGCCCGACGGCCCCCACGTCCGCGCGGCTGAGGTAGCGGACGCTCGGCTCGGGCATTCGCGCAGCGTAGTCGGGCTTGGGTAGCGTGGGCATACGTGCGCGTGCTGTTCTCCTCGACCCGGGGCGCGGGCCATTTCAACCCGCTCGTGCCGTTCGCGCGCGCGTTTGAGCGCGCCGGTCACGAGGTGCTCGTCGCCGGGCCGCCCGTGCTGGCGGACGCGGCGCGCGGCGCCGGCTTCGATTTCCGGCTGTTCGACCCGCCGCCCGAGGACGAGCTCGGCGAGATCTGGGAACGCGTGCCCGAACTGCCTCAGGAGGAGGCGAACCGGGTGGTCGTGAGCGAGATCTTCGGGCGCCTCAACACGACTGCCGCGCTGCCGGGGCTTCGGGCGGCGCTGGAGGAGTGGCGGGCGGACATCGTCCTGCGCGACCCGAACGAGTACGGCTCGGCGCTGGCGGCGGAGCTGCATGGCATCCCGCACGCCCGCGTGGCCATCTCGCTCGTGTCCGTTGAGGAGCTCGGAATCGGCATCGCGGCCGAGTCGGTGGACGCGATCCGGCGCGACGAGGGCATGTCCCCCGATCCCGTGGGCGACCGGCTGCGGAACGCGCCGTACCTGAGCACCTTCCCGCCGTCGCTCGACGACGGCGACGCGCCCGACACGCACCGCTTCCACGATCCGGAGTGGGACGCGCCGGCCGGCGACCTGCCCGGCTGGTGGGCCGGACGCGACAACCAGCCGCTCGTCTACGTGACCTTCGGCAGCGTGGCGGGCCAGCTCCCGCAGGCGCTCCCGGTCTACGGCCTGGCGATGCGCGCGGTCGAGGATCTTCCTGTGCGGGTGCTCCTGACGGTGGGGAGGGACCTCGACCTCGACGCGCTGCCGAGCGCGCCCGACAACGTCCGCGTGGAGCGCTGGGTGCCGCAGCAGGACGTTCTCGGGCACGCCGCCGCGGCGGTCGTGCACGGCGGGTCGGGCTCGACGCTCGGCGCGATCGCGGCGGGCGTGCCGCTCGTGGTCGTTCCGCTGTTCGCAGACCAGCCGCAGAACGCCGCCCGGGTCGCGGAGGTGGGCGCCGGCATTGCCGTCGTGCCCGACCGCGAGGCGCCGGAGGCGGCGCTGGGGCCGCTCCGGGAGGCGATCCTCGAGCTGCTGGGCGACGAGTCCTACGGCGAGCGCGCGACCGCCCTGGCCTCGGAATCGCGCGCACAACCCGTCGTCGACGAGGTGGTGCCCCTGGCCGAACGCCTCGCTCGCCGCTAAGCTCGTCTGTTTGGCCGTCGACCCGATTCAGAACGAGGAGACGCCCGCGTCCGGGCAGGTCTGGCTGCTCGCGGACAACCCGCGCGAGCCTGAGCTCGTCTTCGACTTCCGCTTCCACGACGAGCTGAACGAGGCCGTCAAGGAGCTGCCGCGGCGCTGGTTCGACTGGCGCCGCAAGCACTGGCGCGTGCCCGCGCACCCGCGTGTGGCGAAGCCGGTCGAGGCGCTGCTGGCGCGCTTCCCGGACCTCGTTCCGAGCCCCGAGGTCCTCGCCTGGCTGAGCGACTCGGACCGCTGGAGGGCGGTCGGCACGGTGGTGGCGCGCGACGGGCGTGGCCACTTCCTGGTGCGCACGCTGCAGGGCGACCGACCCGACGAGCTCGACCGCGGCGACGACGCAGGCGACGGTCGCACGCTGTTCCCGTTCAGCGCCGGCAATGCCGAGCTGGTCCAGGAGCTCGAGGGCCTGCGGCTCGACGACCTCGCGCTCGCATGCGCGCGCTCGCTGAGAGCCGGGCAGATCCCGCCCGCTGCCGAGATGACGATCCAAATGGGCGAGGACGGCGAGCCGCACTTCACGGTCTTCCACATCTGGGATCGTGCGCCCGCGACCGCGTTCCGCGAGCTGTCGGAGGCGCATCCGGTGCACCGGCCCGGGCGTTTCTTCCTGCGCGACGCGCCCTGGGGAGTGGCCGTGCCGGCGGACCCCGCGCTCACGCCCCAGCTCACGGAGTTTCTCGAGGCGCATCCAGAGGTGGACGTCGAGGAGCCGGCGGCCGAGCTGCTCGAGGAGCTCACGGAGGAGTACCAGCGGGCCTCGGACACCGTGGCGCTGTCGTACGCCGACGACGCCGAGCTCGACGGTCTGGAGCTAGGCGGCGAGCTACATCCCTTCCAGCGCGCCGGCGTCCGCTACGCGCTCGAGCGGCGCCGCACGTTCATCGCCGACGAGCAGGGCCTCGGCAAGACGGTCCAGGCGCTCGCCACGATCGAGGTGGACGACGCCTTCCCGGCCGTCGTGGTGTGCCCGGCGAGCATGAAGCTGGTCTGGGAGCGCGAGACGCAGCACTGGCTGCCGCACCGGCGCGTTGCGGTGCTGGGCGGCCGCACGGACTCCACCTGGACTGACGAGACCCGCGAGGCGGAGATCGTCGTGCTGAACTACGACATCCTCGACTGGCACGCCGACACGCTGGCCGAACTGGAGCCGCGCACGCTCGTTCTGGACGAGTCGCACTACCTCAAGAATCCCCGCGCGGCGCGGAGCAAGGCGGCCCTCGAGCTGGCCGAGCGGCTTCCCGACGACGCCCTGCGGCTCGCGCTCACCGGCACGCCGATCCTGAATCGCGCCGAGGAGCTGGTCTCGCAGCTGCGCATCATCGGCCGGCTGAAGGACTTCGGCAGCGGGGCCCGGCTGACGCGCCGGTTCCGCGCGGCCGGCAGCGACGACCGCCTGCACTGGAACCTGCGCGCCCACTGCTACGTGCGCCGTACGAAGGAGCAGGTGCTGCCGCAGCTGCCCGCCAAACGGCACGACACCGTGCCGGTGCTCCTGTCGAACGAGCACGAGTACCGGCTCGCGGAGCGCGACGTGATCGCGTGGCTCCAGACGCTGCCGCTCGACCTGAGGACGCTCGACGCAAAGGTCGCCGCCGCGCTGCGGGCCGAGCAGCTCGTGCGGCTGAACAACCTGCGCCAGCTCGCGGCGAGCGGCAAGCTGCCCACCGCGCTCGCGTGGATCGCGGACTTCCTCGAGTCGGGCGAACCGATCGTGGTGTTCGCCGAGCACATCGCCACCCAGAAGGCCGTGCTCGAGCGCTTCCCGAAGGCGCTGCACATCCTGGGCAGCGACTCGGCCGAGGCGCGCCAGCGCGCGGTCGACGGCTTCCAGGACCCGGAGGGGCCGCAGCTGATCGTCTGCTCGCTGAAGGCGGCCTCGCAGGGCATCACGCTCACGCGCGCGTCGAACGTCGCGTTCCTGGAGCTCGACTGGACGCCGGCGCGCCACGACCAGGCGGAGGACCGCCTGCACCGGATCGGCCAGGACAGCGCGGTGACCGCGTGGTACCTGCTCGCGCCCGACACGATCGACGAGACGATGGCCGAGCTGCTCGAGCGAAAGCGCAGCCTGATCGACGCCGTGACCGACGGCCAGGTGCGCGACGAGGAGCGGCTCGTGGACGCGGTCGCGCGCGAGCTGCGTGGGCGCCCGTTCCGGCACCTGCGCGTGGTCGCCTAGCGGCAATGTCGCCCGCGACCGCCGCCGAGCTCGTCGCGGAGCTCGTGTCGATCGACTCGGTGAATCCGGATCTCGTGCCCGGCGGGGCGGGGGAGGCGGAGGTGGCGGCCTACGTCGCGGACTGGATGCGGGACGCCGGGCTCGAGGTGGAGGTCGACGAGGCCGCGCCCGGGCGGCTCAGCGTCGTCGGAGTGGCCCGCGGAACGGGCGGCGGCCGGTCGCTGATGCTGAACGGCCACATCGACACGGTCGGCGTGGACGGCGTGGAGCGGCCGTTCGAGCCCATGGTCCGCGATGGGCGCCTGTACGCGCGTGGCGGCTACGACATGAAGGCGGGCGTGGCGGCGTGCATGCTCGCCGCCAAGCGGGTCGCATCCGAGGAGCTGGCGGGCGACGTGATCGTCACGGCCGTGGCAGACGAGGAGTACGCGAGCATCGGGACCCAGTCGGTCCTCGAGCGCTGGCGCGCCGACGCCGCGATCGTGACCGAGCCGACCGCGCTGCGCGT
>DASQTS010000030.1:0-7113 GCA_035641775.1 Thermoleophilaceae bacterium | reverse complement strand
GCGAGCTCGGCCAGCCGGACTGAGCGGGAGGTCGCCTCCGCCTCGAGTATCTCCGGCCGCGTGCGCGCGTGATAGATCGGGTCCGTCTGGCCAGCCGCGAGGGCACGCTCGACGAGCACGTCGATCGCCCAGCCGTTCTCGCAGTGGACCATCGTGAGGGCCCCGAGATCGCGCGTGGTCTCGAGCACGCGGAAGAACAGGTCGTCGGTGACCATCAGCACGCCCTTGTAGGCGAGGAACACCTTGAACGAGCAAAGGCCCTCCTCGACCATCGGCTCCATGTCGGCGAACGTGCCGTCGTCTGCGTTCGTGATGGCCATGTGGAAGCCGTAGTCCACGTGTGCGGCGCCCTCGGCACGCCCCTGCCACTCCTCGAGCGAGGAACGCAGGCCGCCGGGCTCCTGCTGGATGACGAAGTCGACGATGCACGTCGTGCCGCCTGCGGCGGCGGCGCGCGTGCCGGTGTCGTAATCGTCGATAGAGCGCGTGCCCCCGAACGGCATGGCCATGTGCGTGTGGTTGTCGATCAGCCCGGGCAGCACGTAGCAACCGCTTGCGTCGATCACCTCCGCGTCCACCTCGCCGAGCGAGCCCACGGCGAGGATCTCCTCGCCGTCAACGAGCACGTCCGCCACGGAAGACTCGCTTGCGTTCACGATCGTGCCGCCCTGAATCAGCTTTCTCATGTCGTTCCTCCAGTCACGCCGGCGAAGCGCGGGATGATTTCGCGCCCGTAGGTATCGAGCGTCTCCTCCTGGCCCTCCGTCATGAGATAGACGTTGAACTGGTCGACCCCGATCGACTCGAGCTGCCGGAGCTTCTCGGCCGCCTGCTCGGGCGTGCCGAGCACGCAGAAGCGGTCGCAGATCTCGTCGCTCACGAACGCCCCGTGCGTCGCGCCGACGCGCGAGTGCTCGTCGTAGTCGTAGTGCGTCTCGTCGGGGACATAGTCGGTCAGGGCCTTCGGTACGACCGAGCCGTCCGCGCCGTAGCGCCGGATCAGGTCCCTGACGTGATTCGACACCATCGCCGGGAACCAGCGCACCTGCTCGCGCGCGGTGGCGATGTCGTCGGAAATATGGCTCGGGGCGCACACGATGCACTTGAGCGCCGCCGGGTCGCGGCCGGCCTCCTCGGCGCCCTTCCGAGCCGTGTCCATCGTCCACTGGATGATGTCCGGGTCGGCGAGCTGGATGATCACCCCGTCGGCGTGTCGGCCCGCGATTGCCAGCACCTTCGGTCCGTAGCCGGCGACGTGCATTTCGATCGGCGGCAACCCGGGCCTGACCCAGGCGAGCTCGAGCTCGGTTTCGTTCCACTCGACCTTCTCGCCGTTCATGAGTGGCTTGATCATGCGGACGGCGTCCTCGAAGCGGCCGACCCGGACGGGCTGCTGGTTGATGTAGCGGCGCGCCGAGTCGCCGCGCCCGATCCCCATCACCATCCGGCCGTTCGAGATGTCGTGGAGCGTCGCGTACATGCTCGCCACGACGGTCGGCTCGCGTGTGCCGGGATTCGTGACCATGTGGCCGAGCTTGATCGACTCGGTGGCGGCCGCCGCAAGCGCGAGCGTGGGCGTCGACTCCTGCCACAGGACGTGCGAGTCATACGTCCAGCCGTACTCGAACCCGTGCCGCTCGGCCAGCCGGATCAGCTCCACCAGGCGCTGATAGGGCGGATCGGGGAGGACGGTGACGCCGAACGTCAGAGCCATGCCGGCAGCCTCTCACAACGGCTGAGCGTGCCGGCGTGGGGGTTCTAAGTGGGCTTTGATCCTCGCAGGCCGTAGTGGCTGTAGAGCTGAGCCTCCTCCGACTCCGACAGTTCGCCATCCCGTGTGACGCCCGGGGCGTCCTTGACGTGTTGCTTGGTGAACGGGACCTGGATGTCCTCGCCCGCCGGTGCCGCGCCCGCGAGCGGGACGAAGCTCGACATCGTCCCGAACAGTCCGGTGTCGACGATCGCCCACTCGGGGTTGCCGGTCTGATCGGGATAGATCTCCTCCAGCTTGCCGATCTTGTCGCCGTCGCTGTCGATGACATAACGGCCGCGCCAGCTGTACGGCTCACTCATCTGTAGTGAACTACCCGAGTCTTCACGTGCCATTCAATCCAGCCAGTCGCGAGGTGCTTGAACATGCCTGACGAGCTCGTCAGCGTCCGCTACATGGTCCACGACGTCGAGGAAGCGATCGACTTCTACACAACCCAGTGCGACTTCACGGTGCGCTCCAGCGCCGCCCCGGCGTTCGCCGACGTCAGGCGCGGCAACCTGCGGCTGCTGCTCAGCGGGCCGACAAGCTCGGCGGGGCGACCGATGCCCGACGGCCGCACGCCCGGACCGGGCGGCTGGAATCGCATCCATTTCATCGTCGAGGACATCGCCGCCGATGTCGAGCGGCTGAGGGCAGCAGGCCTGACGTTCCGCAACGACATCGTTAGCGGCCCGGGCGGCCGGCAGATCCTGCTCGACGACCCCTCCGGCAATCCGATCGAACTCTTCCAGCCCGCGGACGCATGACCGCGCATGTCCAGCCGGCGTCTAGGACTCCGAGCGCTTCAGCTCTTGCACGGCCCACTCGTTTCCGTCCGGATCTTGGAAGAACGCGTATCGCGATCCGGGCGTTCCCTCGGGCCCGAGCTGCTGGACAGCTCCGACCGCGACTCCGCGTCCTGCAAGCATCTCGCGCACGGCATCGACGTCCTCCACACTTAGCTGGACCCCCTTGATCGACCCGGGCTCGCCGAGGGGAAGGCCCTCTCCGATGACGACCGAGCAGGCCGAGCCCGGCGGAGTCATCTGCACGACCCTCATCCGCTCATCCGGGCGCACGTCATGATCAAGATGAAATCCCACCTGCTCCGTGTAGAACGCCTTCGCGGCATCGCCGTCCGTGACTGGGATGGGGACGACCTCGAGCTTCAGGTCCATACGACTCCTCCTCGGTTGCGTCGCCGCCAGGCGACTCTGTACTCCCGCATTACGGGCGACCCGTCCGGGCATAGGCACGCATAGCCATGCAAGCCGCCCCAGACCCGGGTCTCAGGGAGTTCTACCGCCACTGCCGGCGCATCCACCGCCGCCACGATCCCACCTACTACTGGGCTACGCGCCGGCTGCCAGCCGAGGTCCGACCCGCCGTGCACGCGCTTTACGCCTTCGTACGCTTGATGGACGAGATCGTCGATGGGCCGCAGCGCCCGCCGGATCCGGCCGCCCGCAGGGCCGCGCTGGATAGCTGGGAACTGATGCTCGCAGACGCTCTTCGCGGCGACGGCGCGCATGCGCATCCCGTAGTGGCGGCCCTGGCCGACGCGGGCCGCCGTCATCGTTTGCCGCTCGGCGAGCTGCGTCTTTACTTCGACTCGATGCGCATGGACTCTGAGCCGGTACGCGTGCAGACCTGGGACGAGCTCCAGCGCTACATGCAGGGAAGCGCCGGCTCCGTCGGCCACATTCTCGCGGCGCTGCTCGGCGTTCCGGCTGAGCGGAGGAGCGAGTTTGCGTCGCTGGCCCTCGCCTTCCAACTCACAAACTTCGTGCGGGACGTGCGCGAGGACTGGGACCTGGATCGCGTCTATCTTCCCGCAGAGGACCTCGAATACTTCGGGGTATCGGTCGACCAGATCGACCGGCGAGAGCTCACTCCGGGTTTCAGGCGCCTGGTTGCCCTCGAGGTCGAGCGGGCGCGCTTGCTCTTCCGCGTGAGCGCCCCGGCCGCCGATCGCGTCGCGCCGGGGGTCCGGCGCGGAATGCGCCTCGCACGGAGCGTCTACTTGGGTGTGCTCGACCGAACGGAGCGACTCGACTTCGACGTCCTCGGCAAGCGCCCGAGCCTGCCGCCGTGGGAGATGGCCCAGGCCGTCGCGGGCGCGCTCAGGAACGGCCAGTGACGCGCCGCGCGACGCTCCGCGGTCCCGAGCGCACCTCGCTCGACGGAGAATCGGCTGACGTGCTCGTATGCGGCGCGAGCTTCGCGGGCCTGGCAATCGCCCGCGAGCTGGCTGGGAGTGGGGCAGACGTGCTCCTCGTGGATCGCTACGAAGTGGGAGAGCGCGCCACCTCTGCCTGCGCCGCGCCGCGTCCGTGGCTCGAGGCGATGGGCGTGGCCGGCTCAATCCGGCAGGAGATCCCCTGCATGACCTTCCACACCCCGCATGGCTCGGTGCGCTACCGGCTCCCCTGGAGCTGGGCGGCCTTCGATTATCGCGAGCTGTGCCGGCAGCTCTTCGCCCAGGCGGATGCCCGCTTCGAAATCGCGACGGTCACCGGTCGGCGCAATGGCGCAGTGGTCACGGATCGGGGCTTGCTAAGGGCGCCGCTTGTGGTCGACGCACTCGGCTGGCGGCGGGTGCTCGCCGGGGAGCCCAACCAGCCACCAGAGGCGCCGCTGTCGCGTGGCCTCGAGGTGCATCCAGACGGCGGTGGGCGTGACCTCGACGTCTGGATCGAGCGCTCGCTCGTCCGCTACGGCTACGGCTGGAGCGTGCCGGCGGGCGATGAGCAGCGGGTGGGCGTCGGGTCCTACCAGCCGCGTGACCACGTGCGGCGGCCGACGGTCGAGCTCGCAACGCGCCTGGCGCGGGAACCCGTGCGCTACCAGGGAAACTGGTTCCCGCATCGGCTTCGACGCGCGGCTCAGAACGGTGTGTTTTTCGCCGGCGACTCGGCTGGACACTGCTTCCCGCTCTCCGGCGAGGGCATCAGGACGGCGTTCTACTTCGGCATCGCGTGCGGCCGCGAGTTGCGCTCGGTGCTCTCGGGGGAGCGATCCAGGGATGAGGCACTGCGGAGCTATGCGAGGTTCAGCGCGTCGCACCGCCGGGCATTCGGGTTGGCGCTAGGCCTGCAGTGGCTCGTGCCGCGCCTGCCGCCCCGCGTGCTCATGTTCGGCCTGCGGGCGCTCGCTAGTCAGGCGCTCGTCGACCGCGCCTTCGGCTGGTACCTCGACCAGGCGCACCCCGCCTTCGCAGAGGCGGATCGGTCCGCTGCGCTGCCGCCGCGGGCCATGCCGCTGCAAGCGGCGCCGTGACGCACGTCTACACGCTCCAGAGAGAGCAGCTCGTCCCGCGCTCACCCGTCGAGACCTTCGACTTCTTCGCCGACGCCTTCAACCTTGAGGCGATCACGCCGCCGTGGCTTGGGTTCGAGGTGGTGACCCCCCGGCCTATAGCAATGGGCGCTGGGGCGCTCATCGAGTACAGGCTCAAGCTGCACGCCCTGCCGCTGCGCTGGCTCACCCGAATCGAGGCCTGGGAGCCCGGACGGCGATTCGCGGATCGCCAACTCCGCGGGCCGTACCGCATGTGGCATCACACGCACACGTTCGCCGAAGACGAGCGAGGCACCGTCATGCGCGACCTCGTGCGCTATGCGCTGCCGCTCGGTCCTATCGGCCGGCTCGCCCGGGCAGTGCTCGTGCGCCGGGACCTAGACCGGATCTTCGACTACCGGCGCGACGCGGTCGCCGCTCGGCTGGGAAGCCCGTGAGTCAGCTAGCGCTTGGCGGTGATCCTGCGCGACGCGCGGGCGGCGTTGCCGGCGGCATCCGCGGCTCTGACGGAGAAGACCACTCTGGCCTTTCCGCGCTTCATCGCCCTGCGCAGCTTGACCAGGGCCTTCCTGGAAAGCTTGATCTGCATCGCAGCGGCCCGGCCGGAGGCCCCGGTCGCTCTCACGCGGCCCAAGACGACGTTCTTCGTCCCGAGCTTGACCCTCGCGACGACGGCTAGATTGCACTGCTCGTCGCAGCGAGCCGAGAGCCGAAGGCGCTTCGTCTTCAGCGCACGCTGGATGCGCTTCGCAGCGACGGTCAGCTTCGGCGCGGCGGTGTCCGAGGCAGCCGGCGCCGGGCCGGAGGGCGCCGGGACGGCGGACACTGGGACGGCGGGCGCCGCATCGTCGTCCGTGATCGTCACGGTGGCGCCGGCCGGGGAGCCGAGGTTAGCGCCGCCGCCCGCGGCCGAGAGAGCTACCTGGAGCGTCTCGTCGCCTTCGTGCCCCGCGTCGCTCGTCACCGGAACCGTGAAGGTCTTGGTGGCCTCGCCCGGACCGAACACGAGCGTCCCGGTCGCGGCGGTGTAGTCGGAGCCCACAGTCGCCGTGCCGTCGCTGGTCGCGTAGTCGACCGCGACGGGGCCGCCGAGGCTGCCGCCCGCGCGGGTCACGGTGATCGTGACCAAGCCGTCTGCCTCGCCGACGCTGTACGCGACGGAGCTCAACGCAAGCGCACCACTTGCGCCGTCGTCGCCAATGCTGATGCTTGCCGCGGCGTTCGCCCCGAGCTCGGAGCCGCCGCCGGGGTTCGTCAGGACCAGGTTGATGGTCTCGGGACCTTCCGCGCGCCCATCCCAGCTCACCGGGACCGTGAACGTCTTGTCGCCGCTGTCGCCGGCGGCCCAGTGGAGCGTGCCGCTGGTCGCTTCGTAGTCGGAGCTGTCGGTGGCCGAGCCGTCGCTGGTCCCGTAGTCGACCGATACAGCGCCGCCGACGCCGTCGAGTCGCTCGACGGTCACGGTTGCCTGGCCGTCGGTCTCATCGACGTCGTAGTGCAGCGCCTTGAAGCCGATCGAGCCGGGTGGGTCGTCGTCGGTGATCGTGACCGTGGCGCTCCCTGGGGCGCCCAGGATCGCCGAGGCGCCAGGAAGCGCGTTCGACAGCGTGAGCGTCAGTGACTCCGGGTCCTCAGCGTCCGGATCCTGGGTGACCGGGATCTGGATCGTCTTCGAGGTCTGGCCGGTGCCCGGTCCGCCGTTGTTCACATTCCCGGTGAACGTCAGCGTGCCGTCCGTGTCGGTGTAGTCGGAGCCGGCGGTCGCGGTGCCGTCGGTGGTGGCGTAGTCGACCGTCACGTCGGCGTCGACAGCGTGGCTCAGCGTCACCGTGACCGTCGCCGTGCCGTCGGCCTCGTTCACGTCGTAGCTCGGGCTCGACACCTGAATGCTGGTCTTCGGGTTGTCGTTGTCGACGATGCTGAGCACGGACGTGGCGACCGCGGTCCCGGCACTCGTGAGCGTCAGATTCACCGTCTCGTTGGCCTCGGCGGTACCGTCGTTCGCGACATCTACGTCGAACGTCTTGCTTGTCTCACCAGCTGCGAAGTTGAGCGTGCCG
>DASQTS010000029.1:0-2156 GCA_035641775.1 Thermoleophilaceae bacterium | reverse complement strand
TGGCCCTACTCGGTCTTCACGATGGCGCACGGCCG
This sequence comes from Thermoleophilaceae bacterium, assembly GCA_035641775.1. Classification (GTDB taxonomy): domain Bacteria; phylum Actinomycetota; class Thermoleophilia; order Solirubrobacterales; family Thermoleophilaceae; genus JACVRW01. The sequence goes on along the minus strand of DASQTS010000029.1, from coordinate 2,121 downwards.
CTCGAAGGAGGAGTGCGACGCGATCCTCGACTCGATCGCCGAGGACACCGGCATCGACGAGCGGCGCACGCTCTACTCGTCGACCGAGTTCAAGAAGATCCGGCTGCGCTACTTCACGGACGACCACGAGCGGTGGGAAGCGGAGCACGCGTAGCGGCCGATCGGTCGGCCGCGGCCTATCACCGCGCCCTCGAGCTTCTGCCGGGAGGGGTGAACTCGCCCGTTCGCGCGATGCGCTCCATCGGACGTGACCCGATCTTCGTCGCGCGCGGCGAGGGCGCGGAGCTCGTGGACGTGGACGGCAACCGCTACGTCGACTGGATGATGTCCTGGGGCCCGCTGATCGCGGGCCACGCCCACCCCGAGGTCGTGTCCGCGGTGAGCGTGGCGGCCGCGGCCGGGACGAGCTTCGGCGCACCCACTGAGGCCGAGGTGGAGCTGGCCGCACAGGTCGTGGAGCGCGTGCCGTCCGCGGAGATGGTCCGGATGACCTCGTCCGGTACCGAGGCCTCGATGAGCGCGATCCGCCTAGCCCGCGCGGCCACCGGCCGCGACAAGGTCGTGAAATTCGCGGGCGCCTACCACGGGCATGTCGATGGGCTGCTCGCCGAGGCGGGATCCGGGCTCGCGACCCAGGCGATCCCCGCCAGCCCGGGCGTCACGGAGGCCCAGGCGGTGGACACAGTGATCGTGCCGTGGAACGGCGAGCTGCCCGACGTCGAGGCCGCGGCGATCATCTGCGAGCCGTATCCGGCGAACATGGGGCTGGTGCCGCCCCGCGACGGCTACCTCCAGCGGCTCCGCGAGTACGCGGACGCAGCGGGGGCGTTGCTGATCTTCGACGAGGTGATCTCCGGCTTCCGCGTCGCGCGCGGCGGGGCACAGGAGCGCGAGAACGTGATGCCCGACCTCACCGTGCTCGGGAAGATCGTCGGCGGCGGCCTTCCGGCCGCGGCCTATGCGGGACGTCACGACCTGATGGAACGAGTCGCGCCGTCGGGTGACGTGTATCAGGCGGGGACTCTCTCCGGAAATCCGCTCGCCACAGCGGCGGGACTCGCGACATTGAGGCTTCTCGACGACGACGCATACGCGCGGCTGGAGGAGCTGACCGAGCGGCTTGCTGCGGGCCTGCAGGGCTCGGGTGCCCCAGTCAGCGTGGTGCAGGCGCCGGGCCTCCTCACCCTCTTCTTCGCCCCCGAACCACCACGGGATTACGAGCAGGCGAAGGCCTGCGACCTCGAGGCGCACGCCGCCTTCTGCCGCGGGATGCTGGAGCGGGGCGTGTACCTGCCGCCGTCGCAGTTCGAGGCCTGGTTTCCGTCGCTCGCGCACACGGACGCGCACGTCGAGCGCACGGTGGAGGCGGCCCGCGAGGTGCTCGCGGAGCTGTGAGCGCGCTCGCCGAGCTGATCGAGGCCGCCGACCCCGCCCTCGCGCCGTACGCCGTCGACGAACCGGGGCCGGGCCGCTTCGGGGACGTGGACGGCCCGCGCGGCTTCGTGCTCGAGGCCGTCTACGAGGGCTATCTCATGCACTACGGCGAGCCGCGCGCGTTCGCTGGGATGGACCGGGACCTGCGCCTCCTGGCCGGCGACGCGCTCTACGCGCTCGGCCTCGCCCGGCTCGCCGAGGCGGGCGATCTGCAGGCCGTCGCGGCGCTCGCGGGCCTCATCTCGGCGTCCGCTCAGGCGCAGGCGGAGGGTCGTCCCGCGGACGCCGAGGCCCTGTGGGAGTCGATAGGCTCCCGCGCCCGCTCGTGCGCTACGTAACCATGTTGGCAATAGGGCGCAGCGATCGACAGAATCCCTAGCTCAACCCGTGGCCGACTCACCCAAGAAGTTCGACAAGAAGTCCCGCTATACCGAGGGGCGCGGGATCGCGGGCGCGTGGGAGGGCGAGACCGTCACCCGCCGTCGCCTGATGGAGGGCACCGCCCTCGCCGCCGGCGGCATCGCGACGATGGCCTTCGCGCTGCCTGGCCTCGGCTTCGCGCTCGGCCCGCTCTTCGAGGAGACCGTGCCGGACACCTGGCAGGACCTCGGCCCAGAGGAAGATTTCAGCCCCACCGCCTACGTGCAGAGGGTGCACAACATCGATCCGAAGATCGGGGACGCCGGC
>DASQTS010000028.1:0-2053 GCA_035641775.1 Thermoleophilaceae bacterium | reverse complement strand
GGTCGGGCGCTTCTTCCAGGGCGTGCTCGAGGAGCACGGCGTGAAGGTGCACGGCGGCGAGGAGGTCGAGCGCTTTGAGGGCGACGGCGAGCGGGTGAACAAGGTCGTCACGAAGGGCGGACTCGAGATCGAGTGCGACTTTGTCGTGGTCGGGATCGGCGTGACGCCGGATGTGACGCTGGCCCGCTCGGCCGGGCTCGAGCTGGGGGAGCAGGGCGGAGTGCGCTGCTCGGAGGAGCTGGAGACGTCCGAGCCGCGCATCTTCGCCGCCGGCGACATCTGCGAGTACGACAGCCCGATTCACGGCAAGCCGATGCGGATCGAGCACTGGGACGTGGCGTTCAACCAGGGCAAGACGGCCGCGTTCAACATGCTCGGTCGCGGGCTGGAGCACAACGTGGTGCCCTACTTCTTCTCTGACCTCGCCGACTGGGTGTCGATGGAGTACGTGGGGCCGGGGTCGGGCGAGCCGGTCGTGCGCGGCGCGATGGAGCAGCACGAGTTCTCGGTCTTCTACGTGGACGGAGGGCTGGTGAAGGCCGCGCTGTCGGTGGGCCGCTCGGACGACCTGGACCAGGCGCGCCGCTTCATCTCGGACGGCACGAAGGTGGATCCCAAGGCGCTCGGCTCGCTCGAGACGGACCTGGCGGCCGTCTGATGGACGACTTCCTCTCACTCCACTCGAGTGAGCGGCCGCTGCTGATGCCGAACCCGTGGGATCGCGGGTCGGCCGTGCTGCTGGCCTCGCTCGGCTTCAAGGCGCTCGCCACGACGAGCAGCGGCTTCGCCGCGACGCTGGGACGGCTGGACGGCCAGGTGTCGCGCGACGAGGCGCTGGCCCACGCGGCCGAGCTGGCCGAGGCGGTCGACGTGCCGGTGTCCGCGGACTTCGAGAACTGTTTCGCGCACGACCCGGCGGGAGTCGCCGAGACCGTGAGACTCGCGGCGGAGTCAGGGCTGGCCGGGTGCTCGGTCGAGGACTTCGCGGGACCAGAGGACGATCGGATCTACGACCCCGGGGAGGCCGCGGAGCGCGTGGCGGCCGCCGCGGAGGCCGCGCACGCCGGGCCGGGGAACTTCGTGCTCACCGCGCGCGCCGAGAACTACGTGCACGACCGCCGCGACCTCGCGGACACGATCGCGCGGCTGCAGAGCTTCCAGGAGGCCGGCGCGGACGTCCTGTTCGCCCCGGGGATCCGGGAGCTGGACGAGATCCGCGAGCTGGTGGCCTCGGTGGACCGGCCCGTGAACGTGCTGGTGCTGCCCGGGATGCCGAGCGTGAGCGAGCTGGCCGAGGCAGGCGTCGCGCGAATCTCGGTGGGAGGCGCATTCGCGTTCGCGGCCTTTGGCGCAGCAGCGGCAGCAGGGCGAGAGCTGCTGGAGAGCGGCACTTACGGCTACTGGGAAACCTCAGCGGCCGGAGCGGGCGCAACTTTCGAAGCCTTCAAGCGCTGAGCGGGACACTGGGGATCAGGGACTCGAACCCCAACTTCGACATCCAGAGTGTCGCGTGCTGCCGATTACACCAATCCCCACCGGCGGCGTTTCAGTATAGGAGGCGTGCCGTCCGGCGTCCGTGCGAACATGTGTTCGCATGGGCGAGGTGCGGAGAATCGTCGAGACTCGGGCACTCGTCGCGCGCATGCTCGCGGACGGCATGTCGCGCACCGCGGTCGCCGCGGCGCTGGGCATAACCAAGTCAACCGTCTCGTACCACGCCCGCCGGTTGGGTCACGAGGTCGACGAACGAGGCGCGCGGCGCTACGACTGGGCCGTGATACAGGCGTTCTACGACGAGGGTCACGGCGTGCGCGGGTGCATCGAACGGTTTGGCTTCTCGCGCCAGACATGGCACGCAGCGGTGGCGCGCGGTGCGGTCGTGCCGAGGGCGCACCCGATGCCGCTCGAAGCGCTGCTCGTCGCCGGCACTTACCGCAGCAGGCACAACGTCAAGAACCGGCTGCTTGCCGAGGGAGTGAAGCAGCCCACCTGTGAGGAGTGCGGCCTCCGGGAATGGCGGGGGCGGCCGTTGTCCATGGCGCTCCATCACGTC
>DASQTS010000027.1:0-5854 GCA_035641775.1 Thermoleophilaceae bacterium | reverse complement strand
ACTCCGGCGGCGACGGTCTGGCCGCCCTTGCCGCAGTAGCCGGTCGCGATCTCGAGGTCGCCGGCGATGCCGTCGATCGCGCGGAGCGCCTCGAGCCCGTTGCCCACGAGCGTCGCGCCGCGCACGGGCGAGCTGACCTTGCCGTTCTCGATCAGGTAGCCCTCGGAAACGCCGAAGACGAAGTCGCCGGTCGCGGGCTCGACCTGGCCGCCGCCGAACGAGACCGCGTAGAGACCGCGCCGGACCCCGCCGATGAGCTCCTCGGGCGTCGCGTCGCCGGGCGCGAAGAAGGTGTTCGTCATGCGCGGCACCGGCAGGTGCCGGAACGACTCGCGGCGGCCGTTGCCGGTGGACTGGACGCCGTCCTTGCGCGCGCGAAGGAGGTCGTACAGGTAGGAGGTGAGGCGGCCGTCCTCGATGACCGTAGTCCGGCGCGTGGGAGTGCCCTCGTCGTCCACGCCCTCGCTCCCCCAGGCGTTCGCGCGGCTGCCGTCGTCGTAGGCCGTGACGAAGGGGTCCGCCACCCGCTCGCCGAGCCGGCCGGCGTAGACGCTCGCGTCCTTCTGGATCGCGTCGGCCTCGAGTCCGTGGCCCACCGCCTCGTGCAGCAGCACGCCTCCGAAGCCGTTCCCCACGACCACGGGCAGCCGCCCCGTGGGAGCGTCCACGGCGTCGAGCGCGGTGAGCGCGCGGCGGGCCGCCTCGTCGGCCACGTGCTCCGGGTTGTCCTCGAGCAGCTCCCAGCCGGCGTGGCCGCCGCGCGTGTCGGTGCCGGTCTCGACCCGGCCGTCGCGCCTCGCGACGACCTGGGCGCTCAGCCGGATGCGGGTCCGATCGTCGGCCGCTGCGCGGCCGTCCGACCCGAAGATCTCGACCTGCCGGTGCGACTCCGCGTAGCCGATCCGCGCCTGCGCCACCTCGGCGCCGGCGGCGCGGGCGCGCTCGTCGCACGCGCGCAGGAGGTCGGCCTTCCGCACGGCCTCGACCTCCTCCGGCGGTGTCAAGATCGCGTGGCGCGTGCCGGACTCGGGGGCTTGGAGCGCGGATGGCTGCCGGGCGTCGCCGCGCACCGCCTCGGACACCGAGCCGGCGACTCGCAGCAGGTCCTCCTCGGCCAGCCCGTCGACGTAGCCGTAGTAGGTCGAGTCGCCCTGCACGACCCGCACGCACGCTCCGCGCTCGCGGCCGCTCTGCGGGCGCTCCACGCGGCCGTCGTCGAGCGATAGGGCGAAGCCGCGCCGCGACTCCGCGTACAGCTCCGCCATGTCGCCGCCGCGCCCGAGCGCGCGCTCGAGCACGCGGCCCGCCAGCTCCGGGTCGACGAGCGTCACTCGCGCGCCTCGAGCTCCGAGACCATGTCCCCGGCGATCTCCATGATGCGCTCGTGCCCGCGCGCCTCAGGCTGCACCAGCCGCGCGTAGCCGGCCGGGTCGTAGACGAGCACGCGCGGCTCGCGCTCGCGCTGCATGCGGCGGACGGTGGCCGCCATGCCCTCCGCGATACCGGCCGCGCGGGACAGCGGCCCCTTGCGCTTCTCCTTCACTGCCCGAGCTCCGGCATCGGCAGCTCCTCCGCGGCGTGCTCCTCGGTGGCCGGCCCGGGTGCGCTGTCCTCGACCGAGGTCGAGCGCCTGATCGGCGGCCCGCCCTCGAGCTCGCCCAGCAGCGCGCGAAGGTCGTAGAGCATCAGCGAGGAGAGCGCGCCGCGCTTGGCCACGGCGGCGATCGTCCAGCGGGGCGTGCGCGAGGCGAACACGGCTCCGCCGGCCACCTGCACCTCGACCTGCTCGGGAGGCTCCGTGTCCCAGTCGCGCGTGGCGCGGTCGACCTCCTCGAAGAGGCGGCGCGCCAGCTCGCCGAGCGCGCGCGGCTGCCCGCCGGCCTCGCCGCACGCGCTCGCGAGCGAGCCCGCGGCATCCAGCAGAACGGCGGCGCGGACGTCGGGCGACAGCTCGCAGAGACGCTCCGCGGCGCCCTCCGGAGTGAGCGTGTCGGCCATGCCGGTCAGAATAGACGCGTGACCCTCGCGCGAATCTCGTGGCTAGTGACCGTCGGCATCTGCCTGATCGCGGCGGTGCTGCTGCTCGTGAACGGCTATTTCGGCTATTCCGGCGTGCTGCTCGCCGTGGGCGCGTCGGCCGCGGTGAACCTGCTCTAGGGCGCCTCGGCGCCCATCGGCTCGGTGTGCACGATCACGTCGGCCAGGTCGGGGCAGCGCTCGCGGACGGCCTCCTCGATCGCGCCCGCGTGGCGGTGGGCGGAGGGCAGGGGCTGGTCGCCGGGAAGGGTGACCGTGACGAGGGCCACCCGGCCCTGCTCGCCGTCGCGGAACGCCACGGTCAGCGGCGCCGTGCCGGTGTAGCGCTCGACGGCGGCCTCGATCGCCGCGCGCTCAGTGGCCGTGGCGTCGCTCGCGGGCGCGCTCGCCCAGTCCATCCGCGCCAACGGCTCGATATGCGTGTGGACCCCCCGGAGCTCTGGCACCTCGGAGCGCACTCGCTCCTCGAGCCGCTCGACCACGCCGTGCGCCTGGTCGAGCGACAGGTCGCGCGGGAGCTTCACGTGGAGCGACAGCTCGTGGCCCTGCGGGAGCCGCATCACGCGCACGTTGTGAACCTCGCGCACCTCCGGGATGGCGCTCGCCGCGGCGGTCGCGCGCTCGCGCACGTCGCCCTCGGCCTCGGTCGGTTCCACGTGCACCACCACGTCGGCGCCGCCGAGCGCGCGCTCGATCACGTCCTCGATCCGATCCGCGACCGTGTGCGCCTGCGCCACGCCGCTGTCGAGCGGCACGCCCACCACGAGATCCACGAAGTGGCGGCCGCCCGCGTGCCGCACGCGCACGCGCCGCACCTCGACGCCGGGCTCGCTCTGCTCGAGCGCCGCCCTGACGCGCTCGTCCGCGTCCGGCCCGGCCCGATCCATGAGCACGTCCACCGAGGTCTTCGCCAGCCGTAGCGCGGCGATCACCACGAGCACCGCCACGAACAGAGCGGCCGCGGCGTCCGCGGAGGGCTCGCCCGCACGGACGAGCAGCAGTCCCACCAGCACCGCGAGGGAGCCCGCGAGGTCGGAGGTGAAGTGCAACGCGTTCGCGGCGAGCGCCGCCGAGCCGTAGCGGCGCGAGGTCCGGAAGCTGATCAGTGCGCGCGAGGCGTCGACGACGATCACCACGCCCAGCACGGTTAGCGCCCACCAGGTGACGTCGATGTCGTGGCCGCCGCCGCCGTCGACCAGCCGCCGCAGCGACTCGTAAGCGATGAACAGCGACACGAGCAACAGGAAGGCGCTTTCGCCGAGCGCCGCGAGGTGCTCGGCCTTCCCGTGCCCGTACTGGTGCTCGCGGTCGGGCGGGCGGATCGCGACCCGGACGGCGAAGAACGTGAGCAGCGCCGCCACCAGGTCCGTGCCGGAGTGGACCGCCTCGGCGAGGAAAGCGAGGGAGCCCGTGGCGACCCCGGTGGCGAGCTTGACAACGACCAGGAACAGCGCCGCGTAGATGCTGACGCGGGCGGTGCGCTGGCGCGCGAGGGCGTCGGCGCTCTGGGCGGCGATCATCGCCCGCCTCCCCCGCCGCTGCGACGCTCTCCAAGGCCGCCGAGCAGCGACCGCAGCGGCCCTGCCGGCCGCTCAGCCTCGGCCGCCTTCAGCAGGCGGATCACCAGCGAGCGCGCCGCGCGGCCGCGGTGGCTGATCGTGTCCTTCTCCTCCGGCGTAAGCTCCGCCATCGTCCGCTCGTCACCCGGGAAGTCGTCCGGGATGAACGCCGGGTCGTACCCGAAGCCGCCGTTGCCGCGCGGCTCGTGCGCGAGCGTGCCCTCGCAGCGGCCGTGGACGACCTCCTCGCGCCCCCCGGGCTCGACGTACGCGAGCGCGCACACGTACGCGACGCGGCGGTCGCCGTCCTCCGGGACGTCGGCGAGCAGCCTGGAGAGGTTCTCCTCGTCGGTGGCGTCCTCGCCGGCGAAGCGCGCAGACCAGACCCCGGGCGCGCCGCCGAGAGCGGCCGCCTCGATCCCCGAGTCGTCCGCCACCGCCGGGCGAGCGGTGGCCGCTGCGGCGGCGCGCGCCTTGCCAAGCGCGTTGTCGGCGAATGTCGTGCCGATCTCCGGCGGGAGCGTGACGTCGTCCGGCAGCGGGTCGAGCTCGTACGGGCGCATCAGCTCCGATAGCTCGCGCAGCTTGTGGTCGTTGCGTGTGGCGAGGACGAGCCGCACGGCCTCAGCCGGCCGCTGCCGCCGCCACCGCCTCCTCCTGGGCGGTGCGCAGCGCCGCGATCCCGTCAGCGGCGAGGGCGAGCAGCTCGTCGAGTGAGGCGCGCGAGAGCGGTGTGCGCTCCGCGGTGGCCTGCACCTCGACGAGGCCGCCGTCGCCTGTCATCACCACGTTCGCATCGACCTCTGCTTCGGAGTCCTCGGAGTAGTCGAGGTCGAGCAGCGCGCGCCCGTCGACGATCCCCGCCGAGACGGCCGCCACCGACTGTGTGAGCGGAAGCTTGTCGAGCTTGCCCTCGGCCATTGCGCGCCGCAGCGCCAGTTCAAGCGCGATGTAGCCGCCGGTTATCGAGAGGCAGCGGGTGCCGCCGTCGGCCTCGAGCACGTCGCAGTCGACCCAGACCGTGCGCTCGCCGAGCGCCTCGAAGTCGACGACCCCGCGGAGCGAGCGGCCGATCAGGCGCTGGATCTCGACGGTGCGCCCGTCGGGCCGGCCCTTGGATACGTCGCGCTTCTTCCGCTCGCCGGTGGACGCCGGCAGCATCGAGTACTCCGCGGTGACCCAGCCGCGGCCCTTGCCCATCATCCAGCGCGGCACGTCCTCGTCGACGCTCGCCGTGCAGATCACGCGCGTGCCGCCCGCCTCGATCAGCGCCGAGCCCGTGGCGGTCCGAACGAAGCCGGGCGTGATCGCGACCGGGCGAAGCGCGCCCGGCTCTCGGCCGTCGTTCCTGCTCACGCCGCCCGCCTCACCGGTCTCGCCGCCTCGACCTCGCCGATCGGAAGCTGGAGGAACCGGATCCCCAGCCGCTGGAAATCTTCCGGGTCGCCCGTCGCCATGAACTCGTAGCGGCCGCGCCTGCCCTCGTCCCGCGCGACGCCCGCCTCACGGAGCCGCTCGTCGACCTCGGACGCGATCGCCTCGCCGGACGTGACGATGGACACGCCGCGGCCGAGCGCCCGCTGGAGCACCGGCCTCACGAGCGGGTAGTGCGTGCAGCCGAGGATCACGGTGTCGACGCCGGCCTGCTTCAGCGGCCGGCAGAGGCCGTCGACACAGCCCACGACGCGCTCGTCCACGTCGCCGCCCTCCTGGATGAGAGGCGCGAGCTCGGCCGAGGCGACAGCGTGCAGCTCGGCCCCCGGCACGGCGTCGGCTAGCGCGCGGGCGTAGGCGCCGCTGGCGACGGTGGCGGGCGTGGCGATCAGCCCGACGCGGCCGTTCCGGGTGGCTGCGGCGGCGAGCCGCGACTCGGGGGTGACGACGCCCACCACCGGCACGCGGCCCTCGAGCTCGTCCCGCAGCGCCGGCAGCGCGGCGGCCGTGGCCGAGTTGCAGGCCACGACGATCAGCTTGGCGCCACGGTCCAGCAGGATGCCGGCGAGCTCGCGCGCGAACTCGAGCAGCTCTTCGGGCGAGCGGTCGCCGTACGGGAAGCGCGCGGTGTCGCCGAGATAGACGAAGTCCTCGTGCGGAAGCGACACCAGGCACTCGTGCAGCACGGTCAGCCCGCCGACCCCCGAATCGAACACGGCAACGGGAAGCTCTCGCTCTCGCGCGCTCACAGCGCGAATGGTCGCAGGCCGGGAGGCGGTGGCGCGCGTTTCGTCTGACTGTCAGACGAAACCTGCGCCACCGCG
>DASQTS010000026.1:0-7756 GCA_035641775.1 Thermoleophilaceae bacterium | reverse complement strand
CGAGCTCGTGAAGCCTTTCCTGGACCGGAATCACAAACTTTAGGTCTCCCTTAAGGGTCCGTCGTAGCTTGCGCGCCCGATGAGCACCGACACCCTTACGCAGCCGGCGCCCGACCCGACGCTCGACTCGCTCCAGCAGTTTCTCGACGGGATCGCGAAGACGCCGCTCCTCACCGCCGACCAGGAAATCGACCTCGCGAAGCGCATCGAGCGCGGGGACCTCCTCGCGAAGGACCACATGACGCGCGCGAACCTGCGCCTCGTGGTCTCGATCGCCAAGCGCTACCGCAACCAGGGCCTGCCGTTCCTGGACCTGATCCAGGAGGGCACCATCGGCCTGGTCCGCGCGGTCGAGAAGTTCGACTACCGCAAGGGCTACAAGTTCTCCACGTACGCGACCTGGTGGATCCGCCAGGCGATCTCGCGCGCGATCGCGGACAAGGGCCGGACCATCCGAATCCCGATCCACATCGACAACATTCTCAAGAAGCTCGACGGCGCCCAGCGCAAGCTTGAGGCCCAGGGCGACCGCGAGATCACCATCGAGGAGATCGCCGACATGGCCGGCGTCGACCCGGGCGAGGCCGACGTGATCATGCGCGCCGCGCAGCAGCTCGTCTCGCTCGACAAGCCGGTCGGCGACGACGCCGATGCGGCCCAGTTCGGCGACCTGATCCCGGACGAGAGCGCGGCGTCGCCGTTCGACCAGGCGGTCGAGTCGATGCGCGACGAGCGCCTCCAGGCCTGCCTCGACAACCTGCCCTACCGCGACAAGCGCATCATCGAGCTGCGCTTCGGGCTGGGCGACGAGGCGCCGCAGACGCTCGACAAGGTCGCGAAGCTCTTCCAGCTCACCCGCGAGCGGACCCGCCAGATCGAGGAGGGCGCGCTGCGCAAGCTCGCCACCCTCGCCGAGGCGCAGGCGCTGCGCGAAGCGGCCTAGCTGGTTCCGAGCGTTCGCCTGCGGGCGACGAGTATCGAGAAGCCACCGGCGCAGGCGAGCGCCGCGGACCCGAGCGCCCAGCTCACGCTCGCGTGCTCCACGAGCAGGCCGGCGAGCAGCGAGCCGGTTGCCGCGCCCACGACGTTCGCCACGATCTGCCACGAGTACGCCTCCGTCGCGGTCGGTCGATCAGCCGTCCGACGAACGCCGCGGTGACCCCTACCGCGAGCGCCTCGGCCGCAAGCACGGCGCCGATCTCGCCGTAGCCGGTACGACTCCTCGCGCATCAGGAGCACGAGCGCGAACGGCAGGATGCCGAACGGGAGCCGGCCGATCGTCGTGAACAGGGCCAGACGCGCGACGCCGGGGGCACGCAGCACCTCGCGGTATCGGCCAAGCCTCATCGCCCGCATAACGTGCCCCAACCGGTTCTCTGTGACGCATCTCACAGTCTTACCGGCGCCGCGCGCGGCCGTCCCGGGGACACTTATGGCATGTCGGACCACGATGCCGCCGGCGGCGTCGAGCTCTGGCGGTCCAACATCCGGCGCCTCACTCGCGCGGCGGTGGTCGCGAACGGCCTCGGGGGACTGCTCGTCTTCCTGCTGCTGTCGTTCCTCATCCCGTTCGCGCCGGAAGGCGCGCAGGACGACATTCCGTTCAACGCGGCGGTGGGAGCCGCCTACCTGGTCGCGGCGCTCTTCCTCGGCGCGCGCTGGGGGATGCGCGCGAGCGCGCCGGTCGAGCGTTGGCTCGCGGAGGGCCGCTCCCCAACCCCCGAGGAACGCAGGGTTGCGCTCGGCCAGCCCTTCCGGTTCGCGGCGATATCCGGCGTCTTCTGGGCGCTCGCCGCTGTCCTGTTCACGATCCTGAACCTGCCCGGCTCGGGCTGGGCGGCCGTGGTGGTGGGCGGCGCGATCCTGGCGGGCGGCGAAACGACGTGCGCGATCGGGTACCTGATGGCCGAGCGCATCGCCCGCCCCGTCACGGCACTCGCGCTCGCGGGCGGCGACCCGCCTCGCGAGCGGTGCGCACCCGGCGTGGCGGGACGGCTCACCATGGCGTGGTCGCTCGGCACGGGCATACCGCTCCTCGGGATCTCGGTCATCGCGGTGGCGAGCCTCTTCCACGGCGAGGAGGACGCCGGCCTCGTGGCGGCGGCCGTCGCGTTCCTGGCCGCAATCGGCATGGTCGTGGGGATGCTCTCGATCAGCATGGCCGCGCGCTCGGTGGCGGAGCCAGTCGCCGCGGTGCGCAGGGCGATTGCGCGGATTGAGGACGGCGAGCTCGACGTGACGGTGCCGGTGGACGACGGCAGCGAGGTCGGCCTGCTCGAGGCAGGCTTCAACCGGATGGCCGCGGGGCTGCGCGAGCGCGAGCGCCTCCACGATCTCTTCGGCCGCCACGTGGGCCGCGACGTGGCGCGCGCTGCGCTCGAGAACGACGGGGAGGTCGAGCTCGGCGGCGAGGTGCGTGAGGTGGCGGCGCTGTTCGTCGACCTGACCGGGTCCACGCGGCTCGCCGCGCGGCAGCCGCCGGCCGAGGTGGTGGCACTCCTCAACCGGTTCTTCTGCATCGTCGTCGAGCTCGTCGAGGAGCACGGCGGCTGGGTCAACAAGTTCGAGGGCGACGCGGCGCTGTGCGTCTTCGGCGCGCCCGTCCCGCGGCGCGGCGGGGCGTCGGATGCGCTGCGCGCCGCGCGCGGCCTGCGCGAGCGCCTCGTCCGCGAGCTCCGCGGCGCGGACGCGGGCATCGGAGTTTCCGCCGGGCCGGCGGTCGCCGGCAACGTGGGCGCGAAGGAGCGCTTCGAGTACACGGTCATCGGCGATGCGGTCAACGAAGCGGCGAGGTTGTGCGAGCTCGCGAAGGATCACCCCGGGAGGCTGCTCGCGTCGGACGCCGTGCTGCGCCGCGCCGGGGACGAAGAGGCGGCCCACTGGGTCGTGCGCAGGCAGCTTCTCCTGCGTGGGCGCGACCGTGAGACCGGCTTGGCGGAGCCCCGACGGCCGATCGAAGCGGCGGGCGAGCGGACGCCGGCGACCTTGACGCCCGCGGTCGGCACGTAGACTGCCGCGCCGTGCCGGTGAAGACGGAAGCGATCGGGAAGGGCTACCCGCCGTTCGAGTACGAGGTGGGCAAGGAGAAGATCGGCGAGTACGCGCGCGCCGTGGGGGAGGACAACCCGGTCTACTTCGACCGGGAGGCCGCCAAGGGCGCGGGCTTCCGGGACGTCGTGGCGCCGCCGATGTTCGCCGTCATCTACTCGTGGGGCGCCGTGGGGCTGCCCGCGGTGGACCCAGACGTGGACCTCAACTTCGCGATGCTCGTCCACGGCGGGCAGGAGTTCGCCTGGGGCGAGCCGGTCTGCTCCGGCGACCTGATCAGCACGGCGGCGAGCGTCAAGGACATCTCCGAGAAGGGCGGAATGGGGTTCTACGTGTTCGAGACCGTCTCGACGAACCAGGACGGCGCCGAGGTCGCCCGCGGCACATGGACCAACATCGTCAGGGGGGTCTCGTGAACGTCGAGCTGAAAGTCACGCCGGACAAGTACCTCCCGCACCGCTACGCGGGCGCGTCGGGCGACTTCAACCCGATTCACATCGACCCGGAGTTCGCGAAGCAGGTCGGCCTGCCTTCGAACATCCTCCACGGCCTCTACACGATGGCCCAGGTCGCGCGCGCGAACGTGAACGCCGCCGGCGGCGACCCGCGGAGCCTGAAGCGGCTATCGGTGCAGTTCCGCGGGATGGGCTTGCCCGAGCAGGAGATCACCGTGACGGGCACGGTCAAGGAGGAGTCGGGCGGCCGCGTGGTGATCGCGACCGAGGCCGAGCAGGGCGGCAACAAGATCATCAAGAACGCCGAAGCCGAGCTGGAGCCGGGCTAGACGTTCGCCACAATGGGGGCATGGCGATAACGCCCCGTCAGAGCTTCCTGCTGCGCAAGGTCGTGGAGGCGCACCGGAACCTCGACCAGCCCGTGGGGTCGAAGTGGCTGGCGGAGCAGGACGACGTGCCGTGGGGCCCCTCCACCGTGCGCGCCGAACTGGCGAAGCTGGAGGAGGTCGGCCTGCTCGAGCATCCGCACACGTCCGCGGGCCGCGTGCCCACCGACCGCGGCTACCGGGCGTACGTCGATGAGCTGATGTCGGGCGGCAACCTCCCGGTGCCGCGCAAGCGGCTCGAGCTCACCACCATGCGCCGCGAGGTCGACGAGGCGATGCGCGTCACGAGCGAGCAGCTCTCGCAGGTCACGAACCTGCTCGCGCTCGTGACCGCGCCGCCGATCGAGACGGCCACGATCCGCCGCGTGGAGGTCCTGCTGCTCCAGCCGCAGGTGGCGATGGTGGTGGTGATCTCCTCGACGGGCGGAGTGACCAAGCGGGTGATCTCGTACGACGAGCCGGTCGATCCGGGGCTCGTCGACTGGGCCGGCAGCTACCTGAACGAGGCGCTCGGCGGGCTCGACGTGGGCTCGCGGATGCTGCAGGCGCGGCTCGCCGCCCGCGAGCTTGGCGCGCGCGAGCGGGCGTTCCTCGCAACTCTCGCCCCGGCGTTCACTGAGCTCGAGGACACGGCCGAGAGCACGCTCTTCATGGACGGCGCCGCACGGCTGCTCGCCGAGCACAGGCTCCAGGAGCTCTCGCAGATCGGCGCGCTGATGGAGGTGCTCGAGCACCGCCGGGCGCTGCTCGGCGTGCTGCGCCAGTCGCTCGCCGAGCCGAGCGTGTACCTGCGCATCGGCAGCGAGAACGCCGCGCCCGAGCTGCGCTCGCTCAGCCTTGTTGCCGCGAACTACGGCCTCGCCCGCAGAAATCTTGGCGCGGTGAGCGTGATCGGCCCGCTGAGCATGGACTATCCGGGCGCGATCATGGCCGTGCGTCAGGCCGCCACCGAGCTATCGCGCTTCGTGGCCGAGGTCTACGACGAATGAGGCGCGACCCGTACGAGGTCCTCGGCGTCGGGCGCGACGCCGAGGACACGGAGATCAAGAAGACCTTCCGCCGGCTCGCGCGCGAGCTGCACCCCGACGTGAACCGCCACGACCCCGAGGCGGAGGAGAAGTTCAAGGAGGCCGCCGAGGCGTACGAGATCCTGTCCGACACCGAGCGGCGGAGCACCTACGACCGATACGGCTTCGAGGGTCTCGACTCGCGGGGGTTCGCGTCCGAGTCGCACGGCTTCGGCTCGTTCGCGGACATCTTCGACGCCTTCTTCGGCGGCGACCCGTTCGGCGGCGCGTTCGGCCGCGCCGGCGCCGGGCGCATCCAGGGCGGCGACCTCGCCGTGGAGGTCGAGGTCACGCTTGCGGATGCGGCGGCAGGCAAGACGGTCGAGGTGGCCTACGAGCTCGTCGACACCTGCGAGCACTGCCGCGGCAACGGCGCCGAGCCCGGCACGCCGATCGAGGCGTGCCCCACGTGCAACGGCGCGGGCCGGATCCGGGCCGTGACGCGCACGGCGTTCGGCCAGCTCGTGAGAGAGCAGGCGTGCGACACGTGCGGGGGAGAGGGCAGGATCCCGTCCGAGCCGTGTCACGAATGCGGTGGCCGTGGGCGGCGCGCCGTGCGGAAGACGCTGCAGGTGGACATCCCGGCCGGGATCGCCGACGAGCAGCGCATCCGGTTGACCGGACGAGGGCACGCGGGCGAGCGGGGCGGCCCGCCCGGCGACCTATACGTGCTCGTGCGCGTGGCTGAGGACGAACGCTTCATCCGCGACGGCAGCGACCTGGTGAGCGTGGTGGACGTGCCCGCGCCCGCCGCCGCGCTCGGGACGACCGTCGTGGTGTCGACGCTCGACGGCGACGAGGAGATCGACGTGCCGGCGGGCACCCAGCCCGGCACGGTCGTGACGCTGCGCGAGCGGGGCATGCCGACGATCGGCCGCGGCCG
This sequence comes from Thermoleophilaceae bacterium, assembly GCA_035641775.1. Taxonomy (GTDB): domain Bacteria; phylum Actinomycetota; class Thermoleophilia; order Solirubrobacterales; family Thermoleophilaceae; genus JACVRW01. Next base: position 1,917 of record DASQTS010000026.1, on the reverse strand, counting down.
CCGCGGCGACCAGCAGGTGGTCCTGAACGTGGTGATCCCGCGCAAGCTGAGCGGCCGCCAGCGCGAGCTGCTGGGAGAGCTGCGCGACTCCCTGACGGCCGAGAACCTGGAGGAGCAGGTCGACGAGTCGCTGCTCTCGAAGGTGAAGCGCGCGCTGCGCTGATGCCCGCCGGGTGATCCGCCTCGCGATCCGCGTCCCCACCGAGCACGCGGATGCCGTCCTCGGCGAGCTGGTCGCACTCGCGCCGGGCGGCTTCGAGCAGGTAGACGGCGAGGGCTTCGTGGAATTCGCGTTGTACGGCGCTCCAGGCGAGCTGCCCGATCTGCCGCCCGGCCCGGCGCATATCGGAGGCGCCGAAGTGCACGTCTCGGCCACCGAGCTCGGCGACGATTGGGCCGACCGCTGGCGCGAATTTCACAAACCCGCGCAGATCGAGGGCATTCACGTGCGCGCGCCGTGGCACGAGCCGGCGAGCGAGGGCATCGACATCATGATCGATCCCGCGCAGGCGTTCGGAACCGGTGCTCACCCGACAACACGGATGTGTCTGGAGCTGCTCCAGGAGCTGCCGGCCGGCGGCGCGCTCGTCGATCTCGGTTGCGGTTCCGGTGTGCTCGCGATCGCGGCCGCCAAGCTCGGTTTTCGTCCGATTACTGCCGTTGATCACGAACTCGCGGCCATTGAGGCAACGAGCGCGAACGCTCGCGAGAACGGTGTAACGCTCGCGCGCGTGGAGCGGCGGGACCTGCGCGCGGAGCCGGCGCCCCTGGCGGCCGTCGTCGTCGCCAACCTCGTCCGGCCGCTGCTCCTGCGCGTGGCCGAGCTGCTGCCCGAGCAGCCCGAGACGCTGATCGTCTCGGGGCTGCTCGAGGGCGAGGAAGATGAGGTGGCGGCGGCGTTCGCACCGTTACGCGAACGCCGCCGCCTACGACTACAGGGGTGGAGCGCCCTCCTGCTGAGCCGGCCCTAGACGTTGCCCCCGTTACTAGGGCTTGCAGGCGTTTCTCCTCCGCAGTCGCCCTCGGTATCGGCACCCGGTCGAGCGGTCTACCTAGTACATGCGTCCAGCCGCCTCGCGCGCCGGATACGCTGCCGCGCGTGCGACTCGTCGACCTCTCGGCGCCCATACGTCAGAGCCCCTCGGACACGCCCGAGATCCTCCGCACCGAGATCGCGTTCAGCGATCACGGCCAGGGCGCCGAGCAGATCGAGGCGCTGCTCGGCGTGCCCGCGCGGCTGCTGCGCGACAACGAGGGCTGGGCGATGGAGACGTTCCTCCGGCTCGGCACCCACAACGCCACGCACGTCGACGCGCCGTGGCACTACAACTCGCGCATCGGCGGCGAGCGCGCGCAGACGATCGACGAGCTCCCGCTCGACTGGTTCTACGGCCCCGGGCTGGTCCTCGACATGACGGCGAAGGACGAGGGCGAGACCGTGGACGTGGCGGACGTCGAGGGCGAGCTCGGCCGCATCGGCCACGAGTTGAACGCCGGCGACATCGTGCTCGTGCGCACCGGCCGGGACGTGTACGCGGAGGAGGCCCACTACATCGCGCTCGGCCCGGGTGTCACGGCGGAGGCGACCCGCTGGCTCTTCGACCGCGGCGTGCGCGTGATGGGGATCGATGCGTGGGGCTGGGACGGCCCGCTCCACCTCCAGGCGCAGGCGGCGCTCGAGCGCGACGAGCCGGGCATCTTCTGGGCCGCCCACCAGGCCGACCTGCCCTACTCGCAAATCGAGCGCCTCGTGAACCTCGGAGAGCTCCCGCCCAGCGGGTTCGACGTGGCCTGCTTCCCGCTCAAGATCGAGGGAGCGAGCGCCGCGCCGGCGCGAGTCGTCGCCCTACTGCCGGGCTAGCTCGGCGAGCGGCCAGAGGTCGTCCCACTCGTGGTCCGGCCGCTCGGGGCCCGGCG
>DASQTS010000025.1:0-21276 GCA_035641775.1 Thermoleophilaceae bacterium | reverse complement strand
GGCCTCGGCGTACATGATCGTCTCCCACGCGATCACGGCGGAGACCACCATGGCGGCGGCGCCGAGCGCGACGCCCGCGTCGACCCAGGTCGCCAGGGGGATCAGCGCGAGGCACACGACTACGGCCACCGAGCGGGGGCGGTTGATCGAGCCGACGTTGCGGATGCGGAAGCCCACGTGGGCGGCGTAATAAAGGGCTACGCCGCCGAAGAGAGCGACAGCGGGAATCGTCTTCAGCGGCTCGTCGACGTGCTCGATCGTCTTCTTCACCGCCAGCGCGATGAGCACGATGCCCGCGATCATCGGCAGGTGGAGGTAGCTGTACGAGTCGCGGGCGATCAGCGCGCGCTCGTGGCCCTCGGCACGGCGGAAGCGGCTCTCGGCTACGAGCGCGACGACGTCGAAGTAGGCCCACCACAGCCCGCAGGCCACCACGAGCCCGAGCAGTGCGGCGAGGATGACCCCCGCGTCCACCTCGCCCTGGAGCCCGGCCGCGATCGCCACGATCGACTCGCCCAGGGCGATGATCACGATCAGCGAGAAGCGCTCCGCAAAGTGGCCCGGCGATACCTGGAAGCCGCGCACGCCGAAGACGAATGGCCCCGCGAAGTCGATCGCGAGCGCCAGCAACCACAGCGCGGTCTGCGCCGGTCCCTCGAGTAACGCGCCGACGATCAGGAGCGCCGGCGCGGGCAGAGCGGTTCGAGCGAGGCGCCGGATCGCCTCCCCGGCGTCGACGTCTTCGTTGGCCTCGGCGAAGATGAAGATGTGCAGCCAGCGCGCGATCGCGTACGCGACCGCGAAGATGAGCGCGTCCTCGTCGAATGCGTGCGGCACGGCGAGCGCGGCAACCAGGAAGGCCGCCATCGACCCGAACACGAGCAACCGCTCGCGATCCTCCTCGGTGGCGATGTAGTTCGTCAGCCACGCGTAAGCGCCCCACGCCCACCAGAGCAGTGCGAGCAGGAGCATCCCTTGACCGAGACCCTCCCAGGTGGGGCTGTCCGCCATCAGCTTCGTGACCTGCGTGAGCGCGAAGACGAAGACGAGGTCGAAGAAGAGCTCGAGCGGGACTACGCGTTTCTCGGCTGCGGACGAGCGTTCCATAAAGAAGGGCCTGGCCTGGCCGAAACAGGCTAGATGCGGGCGGCGACGCGCACTCCGGCGGCACTCGTCGCGCTCGTCGTTCCGAGCACCGCCGCGGCTCACGAGCCGTGGGTGGCGCGGGGCGCATTGCCTATGCAATGCTTAGGCAATGGCACGACACGATGAAGGCCTTCCGCTGGGCGACGCCGCCCGCGCGATCGGTGTCAGCGTCGACACCCTGAGGCGGTGGGAGCGCGCGGGACGGCTCCGCACGAGCCGCGACAGCGCCAACCGCAGACGCGTCTCACGGCGCGAGGTGGAGCGCCTCACAAAGCGGCCCGAGCGACACCGGGCGGGCGACGGCCTGTCGGCGCGCAACCGCTTCTCCGGCGTCGTCACCTCCGTGGAGTCCGACGGCGTGATGGCACTCGTGGAGATCGAGGCAGGTCCGCACCGGATCACCGCGGCGATCACCCGCGACTCGGTGGATGAGCTGGGCCTCGCGCCCGGCGTGCCCGCCACGGCGGCAGTGAAGGCGACGTCGGTGATGGTCGAGCGCGGGTGAGGCGCGCGCTCGCGGTGGTGCTCTGCGCCCTTGCGGGGTGCGGCGGTGGCGACGACGAGGAGCCGCGGCTCGTGGTGTCCGCGGGGTCGTCGATGAGCGAGGCGCTGACGGAGTGCGGCCGCGACTTCGAAGGTGCGGCCGTTCGCCTGTCCTTCGGGGGCTCGGACGAGCTCGCCGCTCAGATCCGCCAGGGCGTGAAGCCGGACGTGCTTGCCTCGGCGAACACGTCGATCCCGGAGGAGCTCCACGCCGAAGGCCTGCTCTCGCAGCCCGTCGAGTTCGCCACGAACAAGCTGGTGATCGCCGTGCCGGCCGGCTCGGACATCCGCGAGACGGCCGACCTCCGTCGCGAGGGAATGACGCTGGTCATGGGCTCGGAATCCGTGCCGATCGGCTCGTACACGCGCGAGGTGCTCGACCGGCTCCCGGGCGGCGAGGGTGACGTGATCCTCGGGAACGTGCGGTCCGAGGAGCCGGACGTGAAGGGCATCGTGGGCAAGCTGATCCAGGGCGCGGCCGACGCCGGCTTCGTCTACCTGACCGACGTGACGGCTGCGGGCGACGCGCTCGAGGCAATCCCGCTGCCTTCCGTCATACAGCCCGACGTGACCTACGCCGCGGGCGTGGTGCGCTCCGCGAAGCAGCCCGAGCTCGCGCGCGAGTTCGTGGCCGGCCTGCGCGAAGGCGGCTGCGCGGACGCGCTGAGCGAAGCCGGCTTCGGCGAGGCTCCATGAAGGGCTGGTTCCCGCTCCTCTTGACGGTGGCGTTGGCGCTCGCCCTCGTCTTCCTCACCCTTCCGGTCATCGCCATCTTCGTGGACTCCAGCCCGGCCGAGCTTGTCGAAAGCCTGGGCGAGCCGGGCGCGCTCGACGCGCTCTGGCTCAGCCTTCGCGTCACGGCCATTTCGCTTGCGGTGATCCTGCTCGTCGGCACGCCCGCGGCCTACCTGCTCGCGACCCGCGCGTTCCGCGGCAAGGCGCTCGTCGTCACACTCGTGGAGCTGCCGCTCGTGCTTCCACCGGCCGTGGCGGGGATCGCGCTGCTCGCCGCCGTGGGGCCGTCGGGCATCCTCGGCGGAGCGATCGACGCGACCGGCATCGAGCTCGCGCTCCAGACCGCGGGCGTCGTCGTGGCCCTCACGTTCGTGGCCTCGCCCTTCTACATCCGCCAGGCGATGGCGTCGTTCGCGTCGGTGGACCGCACGCTCCTCGATGCCTCGCGCACGCTCGGCGCCTCCGAGGCGCGCGGCTTCCTGCGCGTGATGATCCCCGCGGCGCTGCCCGGCCTTGCCGCCGGCACGGCGCTCGCGCTCGGCCGAGCACTTGGCGAGTTCGGCGCAACCCTGATGTTCGCGGGGTCGTTCCAGGGGATCACCCAGACCGTCCCGCTCGCGATCTATGACCGCTTCTCGACGGACTTCGAGTCGGCGCTCGCGCTCTCCGCGGTGCTGGTGGCGGTCTCAGCGGGGATCCTGCTGTCGGTGAAGTTCGTGCAGGGCGGAGAGGCGCTCGGCATTGCTGCGCGTTGAGGCAGAGCACCGGCTCGGCGCGCTCCCGCTCGACGTGGCGCTCGAGGTGGTGCCGGGCGAGTGCCTCGCGCTCGCCGGGCCCTCCGGCGCGGGCAAGACGAGCGTGCTCCGCGTGGCGGCGGGCCTGTTACGTCCGGAGCGGGGCCGGGTGGAGGCGGGTGGCGAGGCCTGGCTCGACACCGAGCGCGGCATCGACGTGCCGCCGGAGCGCCGCCGCTGCGGCTACGTGTTCCAGGAGTACGCGCTCTTCCCGCACCTCACCGCGTGGCAGAACGTGGCGTACCCGCTGCGCGGCGTGCCGCGGGGCGCGCGGCGCGGGCGCGCCATCGGCCTGCTCGAGCGCTTCGGGATGCGCGAGCTGGCTGACGCCCGCCCGCCCACGCTGTCCGGCGGCGAGCGCCAGCGCGTCGCGCTCGCCCGGATGCTCGCGCGCGAGCCGGGCGTACTGCTGCTCGACGAGCCGCTCTCGGCTCTCGACGCTCGGACACGCGCGGGTGCGGCGCGCCAGCTGGCCGCCGTGCTGCGCGAGGCCGAGGCGCCCGCGCTGCTCGTGACGCACGACTTCGCGGAGGCCGCCCAGCTCGGGGACCGTGTCGGAATCATGGACACGGGCCGCGTAATCCAGGAGGGCAGCGCCAGCGAGCTGGCGGCGGCTCCGACCTCGGCGTTTGTCGCCGACTTCACCGGCGCGGTGGTGCTCACGGGCGTCGCGCGCAGCGCCGCGAACGGGCTCACGCGCGTGGAGCTAGACGGGGGCGGAGTGGTGGTGAGCATCGACCCGGGGGCCGGGGCGGTGGCCGTGAGCGTCTATCCGTGGGAGATCGAGATCGAGCCCGCCGACGGGCCGCGCGGCCCGGTCTCGACCCGAAACCACCTGCCGGCGGAGGTGCTGTCCGTGACGACCGTGGGCAACCGCGTCCGGCTCGGGCTGGCCGGGCCGCAGCCGCTGGCGGCCGAGATCACCCGCGTGGCTGCGGACGCGCTCGAGCTCCGGTCCGGCATGCGCGTGACGGCGAGCTGGAAGGCGGTCGCCACTCGCCTCGTGGCCGTCTGAGGTCCCTGGGTACGCTTGCGGCTCACCGTGGACCGCTACGACCCGAAGACGATCGAGCCCAGGTGGCAGCGCATCTGGGCTGAGGAGCACACCTGGGAGGTCTCGAACGACTTTCCGGATGACCGCCCGAAGTACTACGTGCTCGAGATGCTCCCGTACACCAGCGGCGAGCCCCACATCGGGCACCTGAAGAACTACGCGGTGGGCGACGCGGTTGCGCACTTCCACCGCCGCCAGGGGATGTACGTACTCCACCCGATGGGCTATGACGCCTTCGGGCTGCCGGCCGAGAACCACGCGATCAAGACCGGCCAGCACCCGCGAGCGTCCACCGACGATTCGATCGCCGCGTTCCGCGAGCAGATGCGCGCGTGGGGGATCTCGATCGACTGGACGCGCGAGTTCGGCACGCACCAGCCGGAGTACTACCGCTGGACCCAGTGGCTGTTCCTGCGCCTCTACGAGCGCGGCCTGGCATATCGCAAGGAGGCCGCTGTCAAGTGGTGCCCCAAGGACGCCACCGTGCTCGCAAACGAGCAGGTGATCGATGGACGCTGCGAGCGCTGCGGCACGCTGGTGGAGGCGAGGCAGCTCGAGCAGTGGTTCTTCAAGATCACCGAGTACGCCGACCGCCTGCTCGACGACATGACGCGGATCGAGTGGCCGCCTCACGTCGTGACGATGCAGGAGAACTGGATCGGCCGCTCGGAGGGCGCGGAGGTCGTGTTCCGCTGCGAGGAGCTCGGGATCGACTACCCGGTCTTCACGACGCGCCCCGACACGCTGTTCGGCGCGACCTTCTTCGTGCTCGCGCCAGAGCATCCGGACGTGCTGCGTCTGAACGACTCGCAGGAGGTTCACGACTACGTGAACCGCGCGCTGAACGAGTCGGCGGAGGAGCGCGGGGACGAGCACAAGCAGAAGACCGGGGTGCCGCTCGGCCACACGGTCACGAACCCGGCGACCGGTGAGCAGATCCCGATGTACGTGGCGGACTACGTGCTGCTCGAGTACGGGACCGGCGCGGTGATGGGCGTGCCGGCGCACGACACGCGCGACTTCGAGTTCGCAGAGGCGATGGGGCTCGAGATCCGGCGCGTGATCGAGTGCGGCGAGCTGCCCTGCACCGAGGACGGCACGATGGTGAACTCCGGCCGCTTCGACGGGCTGCAGAACCGAGAGGCGTACGAGCAGATCGCGGACTGGCTCGAGGCGGAGGAGAAGGGCAGGCGCTCGGTGAGCTACCGGCTGCGCGATTGGCTGCTGTCGCGGCAGCGCTACTGGGGCTGCCCGATCCCGATGGTTCACTGCGAGACCGATGGCCTGGTCCCCGTCCCGGACGACCAGCTGCCGGTGGAGCTGCCCCACGTCGAGGACTACGCGCCGAAGGGCAGGTCGCCGCTCGCCTCGGCCGAGGACTGGGTGAACGTGGCCTGCCCGAAGTGCGGCGGGCCGGCTCGGCGCGACACGGACACGATGGACACCTTCGTGGACTCGTCCTGGTACTTCCTGCGCTACTGCGACCCGCGCAACGGCCAGGCCCCCTGGGACCGCGAGGTGCTGAAGCGCTGGATGCCGGTGGACCAGTACATCGGCGGGGTGGAGCACGCGATCCTGCACCTGCTGTACGCGCGCTTCTTCGTGAAGGCGCTCGCCGACATGGAGCTGCTCGACGTGCAGGAGCCATTCGCGCGGCTGTTCACGCAGGGGATGATCACGCGCGACGGGGCGAAGATGTCCAAGTCGAAGGGCAACGCGGTCTCGCCCGGCGACTACGTGGAGCGCTTCGGCGCGGACACTGCGCGCTGCTACATCCTGTTCATCGGGCCGCCGTCGTACGACGCCGACTGGCAGGACGCGGGCGTGGGCGGCGTGCACCGGTTCCTCTCGCGCCTGTGGACCGCGGCGTCGGAGACGCTTCCGAGCGGGGACGAGCCGAGCGGCTCGAGCGACCTGCTCCGCAAGACCCACTGGGCAATCGACAAGGTCACCCGTGACATGCAGACCGGCTTCGCGTTCAACACGGCCATTGCTGCGGTGATGGAGCTGACGAACGAGATCTATCGGCAGCGCGACAAGTCGCCGGCGTCCGACGTGCGCTTCGCGGTAGCCACCGCCGGCTCGCTGATCTTCCCGTTCGCCCCGCACCTCGGCGCCGAGGTCTACGAGATGATGACCGGGCGCCGGGTGTGGGAGGAGCCCTGGCCGGAGGCTGACCCGGCCCTGCTCGCCCGCGACGAGATCCAGCTCGTGGTGCAGGTGAACGGCAAGCTCGTCGACCGGCTGGCGGCGCCGTCGAGCGCCTCCCAGGACGAGCTCGAGGAGCTCGCCCGCGGCTCGGGCAAGCTGGCCACGCGTTTGGACGGGGGCGAAATCGTTAAGACTGTGGTCGTGCCCGGCAAGCTCGTGAACTTCGTCGTCCGGTGAACGCCGCTCCGAGACCCACGGCGGCGATCCCCGTGGGCCCGCTGGTGGCCGCGCTGGGCGCCCTGCTCCTGATCGCCAGCCTGTTCACGGACTGGTACGAGGACATCACCGGCTTCACCGTCTTCGAGTTCAACGACCTGCTGCTGGTGGGCCTCGCGCTCGTCACGCTCGCCGCACTCGCGGCGGCGATGCGGTTGGTGCGCCCGATCGACCCGGTGGTGGCGCTCGCGGTCGCGATCCTCGCGCTGCTGGTGGTGCTGAGCCAGATCGTGAACGACCCGCCCGCCGTCGCGGGGGACAACGGGCGCGACCAGGACGTGGGCATCTGGCTGGCCCTCGCGGGCGCGGCGCTGATGGTGGCCGGAGCCGTGCTGTCGACGGTCCGGCTGGCGATCGCGATCGAGCCGCGCGAGCGGCGCGCCGCGAGTCCCGCTCCCGCCGCCGGCGAGCCGTCCGCGGCCAGGCGCGTCGACGAGGCGCCGACGGTCACCGACGAGCCGCCGCCGGCGCGGTCCTGAGCTACGTCGCGGTCGTCGGCCCGGGTGATGGCGGCGATCTCGCTGCTGCGGAGACGGTCGGGCGTGGGCTTGCCGCGCGCGGCGCGGTGCTCGTCTGCGGCGGACTCGGCGGAGTGATGGAGGCGGCCTGCCGGGGCGCGAAGCGCGCCGGTGGGACCACCGTCGGGATCCTGCCCGGGACGGATCGCGGCGAGGCGAACGAGTTCGTGGACGTCGCCATACCGACCGGCCTTGGCCAGGCGCGCAACGCGCTCGTGGTGCGGGCGGCCGACGCGGTGATCGCGGTCGGGGGCGGATACGGGACCCTCTCCGAGATCGCGCTCGCCCTGAAGGCGGGGCAGCGGGTCGTGGGCCTCGGGAGCTGGGACATCGAGGGCGTCGAGCGGGTGGACACTCCGCAGGCGGCCGTCGAGGCCGTCCTGGAGAAGCCCCTCACCTAGACTCGGCGCCCATCTTGGCCCGCCAGTCCGACTCGCCCTACCTCGACGCGCTCAAGGCATACGCCGCCCGCAATCCGGGACGCTTCCACGTGCCCGGGCACAAGGGCGGCGCGGGAGCCGACCCGGGCTTCGTCGAGGCCGTCGGCAGGGGCGCCCTCGAGCTCGACATCCCGGCGCTCACGCACGGGATCGACGTGGGCAAGGAGCCGACGCCGTTCGTGCAGGCGCAAGCGCTGGCGGCGGAGGCGTGGGGCGCTTCGCGGACCTGGTGGCTCGTGAACGGCGCCTCGCAGGGGAATCACGTGGCGCTGCTCACGCTGGGCCATTCAGGGCACTGCGTGGTGACTCAGCGGAACGCGCACTCCTCGACCATCGACGCGCTGATCATGTCCGGCCTGCGGCCGACGTTCGTGGCGCCGGAGCTCGACCCGGAGCTCCACATCGCACACTGCATGACGCCGGACGCGCTCGACCGTGCTTTGAGCGAGACGCCCGACGCGGTGGGCGCGACGGTCGTGTCGCCGACCTACTTCGGGGCGGTCGCGGACGTGGCGGCGCTGGCGGAGGTGGCCCACCGTCACGGCGTGCCGCTCGTGGTGGACGAGGCCTGGGGCGCCCACCTGCCGTTCCACGAGGAGCTCCCCGCGCACGCCCTGAGCCTCGGCGCGGATCTCGTGATCTCGAGCACGCACAAGATCGTCGGCAGCCTCACGCAGTCGGCGATGGTGCACCTCGGGCACGGCGACCTCATCGAGGAGGGCGTGGTGGACCGCTGCGTGACCGTCATCGAGTCGACCAGCCCGAACGGCCTGCTGTTCGCGTCGCTCGACGCGGCGCGACGGAGCGCGGCGACCCGCGGCCACGAGCTGCTCGACGAGACGCTGCGCGCGCTGGCGCGAACGCGCGACGCGATTCGGGAGATCCCCGGGCTGGACGTGCTCGACGAGCGGCTCGCCGGCGCGCCGGGGGTGTTCGACTACGACCCGCTGCGGCTGGCGATCGACGTGCGCGGGACGCGCGCGAGCGGCTATGAGTTGTCGCGGCTGCTGCGCGAGCGGCACGACGTGATCATGGAGCTGGCCGGCGAGAACGTGATGGTGGCCGTGTACGGGATGGGCGAGGAGGCTGGCGCGGCGAGCGAGCGGCTGGTGGCGGCGCTGCGGGAGGTGGTGGAGTCGCTGAGCGAGTCGACCCAGGCGGCCGACGCCGTGCAGTTCACGGCGCCGCCGCCGTGGGGCGAACTCGTGCTGACGCCGCGCGAGGCGTTCCTGGGGCCGCAGGAGATCGTGCCGACGCGGGAGGCCGTGGGCCGCGTGGCCGCCGAGTCGCTGGCGGCGTACCCGCCCGGCATTCCGAACGTGCTGCCGGGAGAGCGCCTGACGGCGGAAACGCTCGACTACATCGAGCAGTCGATCGCGCACGGCGGGAGTCTGCGCGGAGCGAGCGACCGCGCCCTGCGGACGCTGCGCGTAGTGCTGGAGAGCTAGGTCATGCGCTCGCGGCGGATCGCCTGCATCAGGCAGTGGGCTCCTCCGCCGCCGAGAGTGAAGGCCGCGAGCTCGGGGTCGTACACGGTCAGGCCGAGGGCGCGGAGGCGCTCGTTCAGGTCCTTGGACTCCGCGCTGGTGAGCACGCGGTCACCGCCGAGGCACACTCCGTTCACACCGAGCTTCAGGGCGTCGCTCAGCGGCACGGGCACGATCTCGACGCCCTTCTCCTCGAGCCAGCGCACGAAACCCGTGCCCACCTGCTCGACGCACACCGCCGCAAGCCTCTCGCCAAGCATCGCGGCGAGCACGTCAATGTGGAGAAAGTGCGGCGGGATCCGCTCGATTCGCACCTCCCAGCCGTCGGCCTCGAGCCAGCCGGCGAGCTGCTTGGCGGCGGGCTCCTGGGTCCGGTCCTCGCCGTTGCCGATAACGGCGACGCCCGGCTCGACGATCATGAAGTCGCCGCCCTCGAGCGCGGCGGCGGTGATCATGCGGTGGATCGGGATCTCGTTCTGCTGGTAGAAGCGGACGACGGGCGCGTACTCGCCGCGCCGCCACCACTGGTGGCACTGCGTGACGATCGGTCCCTGCGGCACGTTGATGCTCGAGTCGCGCGCGAACACCTGGTAGGGCAGCGCGGGGTCGGGCTCGAGGAAGTGCACCCGCACCCCGGCCTCCTCGTAGACGCTCACCATCTCGGCGTGCTGGCGCCGGGCGTCCTCCTTGCTGAAGCTCAGCCCGCTCTCGATCGTCGCGCGCGCGATGGCGCTGGCCGGCAGCCAGTGGAAGTTGTCGGGCGGGCAGAGCAGGACGTCGAGCAGGCGGCCATACTCCGAGTCGACGCCCCAGGCGGTTGCTGTTGCCTCTCCTCCCTCCAACGCGCGCACGATTCTATGGGTGAGCCGGTTCGACGCCGGGTTGTCGTGCGCGGCAACGTGCAGGGCGTGTTCTTCCGCGACAGCTGCCGGCGCGAGGCTCGGTCGCGCGGCGTGGCCGGGTGGGTCACGAACAGGCCGGACGGCATGGTCGAAGCGGTATTCGAGGGCGAGCCGGACGCGGTAGACGCGGTCGTCGAATGGTGCGCGCGGGGCCCGCGGGGCGCCGACGTCACGTCAGTGGAAGACACCACCGAGGAACCCGAGGGCCTGTCGGACTTCGAGGTGCGCTGAAAAGAAACACCGCCGTCACCCTCGCGGCCCATCCGTAACCGTCCCAACCGTACGTTCGACCGATGCCGGCCGGCTCCCGCTCGACGCTCGTGATCTGGGCCGTCGCCGGAGTCCTGGCGGCGCTGGCGGGAATGAGGCTCCTTGGAGGCGGCGATGAGTCGCCCCCTCCGGTGGCGATCGATCGCCCGGGCGCCGTCGAGCCCGACAGCGCGCCGGGTGCTCGGGCCCAGCCGACCGCCGAGCTCTACGTGCACGTGGCGGGCGCCGTCAGTCGCCCCGGCCTGATGCAAGTACCGGAAGGCGCCCGCGTCGCGATGGCGCTGGAGCGAGCCGGGGGCCCGACCCGCCGCGCGGACCTGACTCTGGTGAACCTGGCCGCACGTCTTCAGGACGGGCAGCAGATCGTGGTGCCCGAGCGCGGCGCGTCCGCCACCGGCCCGGTCGGCGTGGCCGGCGCGGGCGGCACGACGCCGCAAGTCCACCTTTCGATGGCCACCGTCGAGCAGCTCGACGCGATCGACGGCATTGGCCCGACGCTCGCCGCGCGAATCATCGAGTTCCGTGACCAGAACGGCGGCTTCCGGTCACTCGACGAGCTCTCACAGGTCGACGGAATAGGCGAGAAGCGGCTCGCCACGCTGCGCGAAGCACTGCAGCCGTGAGCCTCGAGACTCTGGCGGCACGCCCGTTCCACCTGGGCGTTGGATCGCTTGCCACCGGCCTCGCCGTCTCAAACGGGGCACCGGCAATCGCCCTGGGCGCTGCGGCCGCCGTGCTGGCCGTACTGCTCCTGGCCCGGACGCCCGTCGTGGCGACGTTGTCCGCAAGCCTCCTTCTCACGGGTGCGGCGATCGGCGACGCGCGACTCGCTGCCCTCGATGCACCGGCGGATCGCGTTCGGGACGGCCCGGTTCGCGAGCTTCGTGCTCACCTCGTGACAGGACCGCGCGTCTCGCCGTTCGGCTCGTCGGCCGACGTCGAGGTGGCCGGCGGCAGGCTCTCCGGTGCTCGGCTGCTGTTGCGCGTTCCTCGCTGGACGCGCCTGCCGGCCGACACGGCAATCGGCAGCCAGCTGCTCCTGACCGGCAGGCTCCGGCCGCTCGCCGAGCAGGGACCGTCGAGCACCGACCGGTTCGACTTCACCGCCCACCTCCGCAGGCGCGGGGTGGCGGGCGAGCTCCTGCTAGACCGCGCGCGGTTGGCGGGGCGACGCGGCGGCGTCGCCGGAGCGCTCGACCGTATGCGCGAGCGCGCCGAGGACGCGGTCGCGGCTGGGCTGCCCGCGCGGGAGGCCGCGCTCGCCCGCGGCATGGTTCTCGGGCAGGACGAGGCCATTGACGAGTCCACGCGGCAGGACTGGCGCGACTCCGGGCTCGCTCATCTACTCGCCGTGAGCGGCCAGAACGTGATGCTCCTCGTCGCGCTTGCGCTGCCGCTCCTCGCCCTCGCCAGGCTCGGTCCGTCCGCGCGCGGCGGAGCCCTGCTGATACTCGTCGCCCTGTACGTCCCGCTCGCGGGCGCGGGCCCGTCGCTTCAGCGCGCGGGCATCATGGGCGCGGCCGGGATCGCGGCGATGATGCTGTCGCGACCCGCGTCGCGCTGGTACGCCCTTCTGCTGGCGGCGACCGTCACGCTGGCCCTCAGCCCGCGCGCCGCCGGGGATCCGGGCTGGCAGCTGTCGTTCGTCGCGGTCGGGGGCATCCTGCTGGTCGGCCGGCCGCTCGCGGCGACCCTCGCGCGGGGCGGCTTCGAGCTGTTCCGTGACCCGGACGGGCCGCTGACGCGCGCCCTCGTGCGCGGGATGGCCGACGGCATCGCGATCACGGCGGCGGCGACGCTCGCGACAGCCCCGCTAGTCGCGCACCACTTCGGCACCGTGCCGGTCGCCGGGCTCCTCGCCAACCTCGTTGCGCTGCCGGCGGTCGCCCCGGCGATGTGGCTCGGGATGACGAAGGGAGCGCTCGGCCTGGTAGGTGGCGCGGTGCCACTCGCGGACGAGGTCGCCAGGCTGCTCGGCCCACCAGCGCGCCTGCCCCTCGCCTATCTGGAGCACGTGGCTGAACGGTGCGCCGACCTGCCGGGCGGCCGGCTCGAGCTGCCGCTGCGATCGCCCGCATCGGTGTGCGCGGCTTACGTCCTCCTGGGTGTTACGTTCGGAACGGCGACAGCCCTGAGGCGGAGAGCTCGCCCGGCCGGAATCCAGAGATTCCCTGAGCGGGCAGCCGCTTGGCGGCGGGCTCCGCGGAGGCTTCGGGTCGTCGTCGCCGCCGTCGTCGTCGGTGTGCTCGGGCTCGCGACCACGGGCGGTCTCGGCGCGCCGTCGCCGCCCGGCGAGCTCACGGTCCGGTTCCTCGATGTCGGACAGGGCGACGCCACGCTCGTCCAGCATCCCGACGGCACCGCGGTCCTCTTCGACGGCGGCCCGCCGGAGGGCGGCGTCACCCGCCTGCTACGACGGGCGGGCGTCCGCCGGCTGGCGGTCGTGGTGGCCACGCACGCGTCGCGCGACCATCACGGCGGCCTCGTCGACGTGCTCGCTCGATACCCCGTCGGCCTGCTGCTCGACGGAGGCGACGGGAGCTCCGACCCCGGCTTCCAGGCTGTTCTCGACGAGGCCGCGCGACGCGGCATCCGGCGCGTTCCGGCCACAGCGCCGCTCACGCTCCGTGCGGGTGGCCTGCTCATCGAGATCCTCTCGCCGCCACCGCGCCCGCCAGGGCCGGCTCCGGAGGATCCCAACCCGCGGGCGGTGGTCGCGGTGGTCAGCGCGGGCGCCTTCGACGTCCTCCTCTCCGCAGACGCCGAGAGCGAGACGCTCGTCCCGCTCGACCTTCCGGACGTGGAGGCGATGAAGGTTCCCCACCACGGCAGCGCCGACCCCGGCCTCCCCTCGGCGCTCGAGCGGCTGCGGCCACAGGTGGCGGCGATCGAGGTCGGGCCGAACACATACGGCCACCCGACCCCCTCGACACTCGCCGCCCTGGAACGCGCGGAGGTGACCACCTACCGAACGGACCGCGACGGAACCGTCACGCTCACGGTCGAGCGGGGCCGGATGCAGGTCCATACCGAGCACTGATGGAGGTGGAGCGGGACGCGCCCTCGCTGCCGGGGCCGCGGGCGCTCCGGCGGCGTTCGTAGACTGCCTTCCGTGGCCGATCTCAAGCCCGCCTACCTCGTCTGCGGCGACGACGACGCCAAGATCGACGCCTGGCGCGCTCGGGTTCGGAAGCGTGCCGAGAAGGAGAGGGGGCCCGGCGGGCTCGAGACCTTCGATGCCCGTCAGACGAATCCGGCGGAGATCGCGGGCTCGCTCGCGATGCTGAGCTTCGACACCGCCACGCGCTTCCTGCTCGTGGACGACGTCGCCGCCTGGAAGGCCGCCCAGCTCGGCCCGCTCGAGGAGGCGCTGACGAGCCTGCCGCCCGACACCGTCCTCGTCCTGATTGCAAGAGGAAAGGCCACGAAGCAACTCAGCAAGGCGGTCGAGAAGGCCGGCGGGGAAACACGCGAGTACGCCGCGCCGAAGCCTTGGGAGCTGCCGAAGTGGTGCATCGGGCACGCGCGCGAGCTCGGGCTCCAGCTCGACGGAGAGGCGGCCAAGGAGCTCGTCGCCCGGGTGGGCACGAGCCAGCAGCGGCTGTCGCGCGAGCTCGAGAAGATCGGGATCGCGCTCCACCCCTCGCCGAACGTGTCGGCCGCCCACGTCGAGCGGCTCGCCGCGAGCGACACCGCGCCCGGCGCCTATGACCTTGCCGACGCGCTCGTCGCGGGCGATCTCCGCGCCACGATCGAGCTCGCCGAGCGGCTCGAGGCCCACGGCGAGCGGCCGAACAAGCTGATCTGGCCGGTGGTCCGCAGGCTGCGCGAGGTGCACCAGGCGGCGTCGCTGCTCCAGGCCGGGATGCCCGACTCGAAGGTCGGCGAGGCGCTGAAGGGCGCGCCATGGGCGGCGAAGAAGGTGATCGCCCGTGCGAAGAAGGCAGACGTGGCCACGCTGGAGCGCGCGCTCATCGTCTTCGCCGACCTCGAAGTGGAGCTACGAGGAGGGGGCGAGGTCCGCGTGGACGAGGACGCGGCCTTCTCCGTGGCGCTGGCCCGCGCCGCCGGCTAGCGCCGCCACGTGAGCGTGGCTCGCGGGGCGGCGGTTACGCGCCCGCGCCGTCGGGCGGTGTCGAGCCCGAGGCCGGACCATACGGGTACCACCACTCCTTCGGCGCGATCTTCGTCTCCATGTGGACGTGCTTTGTGTCCTGGAATGCCTCCAGGCCCTCCTGGCCGAGCTCGCGGCCGAAGCCGGACTGTTTCATTCCGCCGAACGGGCCGGCGTCGTTGTCCGTCAGCGGATCGTTGATCCACACCGTCCCGGCCTGGATCTCGCGCATGCAACGCACGGCGGTCTCGAGGTCGCGCGTGTACACGTTCGCGCCCAGCCCGAAGCGCGTGGCGTTCGCAAGGCGAATCGCCTCGTCGAGCGAGTCGACCGGGACGATCGGCGCCACCGGCCCGAAGGTCTCCTCGCGGAGCAGCGCGGTGGAGTCGGGGGCGCCGGTCACCACCGCGGGGGCGAAGTAGTGGCCACGCCCATGCCCGGCCCTGTCGCCGCCCACCAGCAGCGTGGCGCCCGCGGAGACAGCGGCCTCCACCTGCGCGTCCACCTTCGCGCGTTGCGGTCCCGAGACCATCGGGCCCACGTCCGTCGAGGTATCGAGGGGATCGCCGACGCGAAGGGAGTTCGTGTAGTCCACGAACTCGGAGACGAAGTCGTCGTAGACCTCGCGCGCCACGTAGAAGCGCTCGGCCGAGGTGCAGACCTGGCCGGCATTCAAGTAAGCGGCCCATGCCCCGCCGCGAGCGGCCACGGACACGTCGCCGGCCACGTCCGCGCAGACGATGAACGGGTCCTTGCCGCCCATCTCGAGATTCATGCGAGCCACCCGCGAGGCGCACACGGCCGCCACCTTCTTGCCGGTCTCGACCGAGCCCGTGAAGGCGACTCCCTCGATGCCCTGGTGCTCCGTGAGCGCGGAGCCCACGTCTCCGGCACCGGCGACGATGTTCACCACGCCCGGCGGCAGGTGCTCGAAGCACTCGGCCAGCATCAGCGTCGACAGCGGCGTCAGCTCCGACGGCTTCGCCACGACCGTGTTGCCGGCGGCGATCGCCGGAGCGACCTTCCAGGCCAGTAGCAACAACGGATAGTTCCACGGAACGATGCAGGCCCACGGCCCAATCGGCTCCTTCACGACCAGGGCGAGCTGCGTGGACTCGATCGAGGGAATGACGCGACCGGCGAAGTTGCGGCCCATCTCGGCGTAGTAGTCGAACGCCGCGGCCGTCCAGCCGACCTCGTCCGAGTTCTCGATCAGCGGCTTGCCGCCCTCGAGCGTCATCACGCGGGCCAGCTCGTCAGTCCGAGCACGCAGCCGTGCAGACACCTCGTGGAGCAGATCCGCACGCTCAACGGCCGGCGTCGAAGCCCAACCCTTGAATGTGTCGTTCGCCGCGGCAACCGCGGCGTCGAGTTGTTCGGGGGAGGGGCAGCGGAGGGTTGTGAGGGATTCTTCGGTAGCGGGGTTCTCTACCGAGAATTCGTCGCCATCGCCCGCGACCTGCTCGCCGCGGATGAGAAGCCGAGTCTCCAACGAAGCTAGGAGAGCGAGCTGCGGATCCGCGCCGCGCGCGCCTTCTTGCGGGCGCCGCTGTTGCGGTGCAAAGCCCCCGACTTCATGGCCTTGTCGATGCGCGAGACGAGCACGCGAAACTCGTCGTCGGCACGCGACGTGTCGCCGCTGGAGACGGCGTTCTCCAGCCTGCGAAACCAGGTCTTGACCTGCGAGGTGCGGCGTCGGTTCTCGAGACGCTCGCGCTCCGCCCGATGGATCCGCTTTTCTTGTGAGGCGATGTTGGCCATTGACGGCCCGAGAGTGTAGCGGGCGATCTCATGACGACCGACGCCTCCGGGCGCGCCGGCGACGCGCGCCGTCTGGCGCGCAACACCGCGTTCTTCAGCTTCGCGACCGGGCTGTCGCGCCTGCTCGGGCTCGCGCGCGAGGTCGTCGCGGCCAGCTACTTCGGAGTAACGGGCGCGATGTCGGCCTTCACGATCGCCTTCCAAGTGCCCAACCTGGTGCGCGCGCTGTTCGCCGACTCCGCGCTCCAGGGGGCGTTCGTGCCGGTCTTTAGTGAGCTGCTCGAGAAGGGGGAGCGGAGGGAGGCCTTCCGAGTCGCGTCGAGCCTCTTCTTCCTCATCTGCCTCATCCTCGTGGCCGTCACCGCGCTGTTCATCCTGCTCGCCGAGCCGCTGATGAGCGTGTTCGCTCCCGGCTTCGACGACGACCCGGCCCTGAAGGAACTCACCGTCAACCTCGCGCGGCTGATGTTCCCGATCGTCGTCCTGCTGGCCCTCTCAGGGCTCGTGGTCGGGATGCTGAACTCGTTCGAGCACTTTGCCGTGCCCGCGCTCGCGCCGGTCGCGTGGAACCTCGTCATCATCGGGGCGCTCGTGGGCCTCGTGCCGGTGCTCCCGGAGGAGGACGAGATCTACGCCTACGCGATCGGCATCCTCGCCGGGACCGTCGTCCAGTTCCTGCTGCCGCTCCCCTGGCTGCGGGGCCGCGGCGGCAGCCTCACCTTCCGGATCGACTGGCGCGACGAGCGGGTGCGGCGCGTGCTCAAGCTGATGCTGCCGGTGACGATCGCGCTCGGCCTCATCAACCTGAGCCTTTTGATCAACTCGCTCTTCGGCACGCTCGTCTCGGAGGAGGCGCCCGCGGCGATTGACAAGGCGTTCCGGATCTACCAGCTTCCGCAGGGGCTGTTCAGCATCGCCATCGCCACGATCCTCTTCCCGACCATGTCGCGCTTCGCGGCTCGCGGCGCCCGCGACGAATTGCGCAGCACCATGGGCACCGGCGTGCGTCAGATCTGCCTCCTGCTGATCCCGAGCGCGGTGCTGATGGCGGTGCTCGCGGAGCCGATCACCCGGCTCGTGTACGAGCGCGGCGCCTTCGGAACCGAGGCCACCGACCTCACCGCCACCGCGATGCTCTGGTGGTCGATCTCGCTGCCCTTCCAGGGTGTCAGCCTGCTGTTCTCGCGCACGTTCTTCAGCCTCCAGCGGCCATGGGCCACCACCGCCCTGGCAGGCGTGAACCTCCTGGTGAACGCGGCGCTCGCGGCCGCGCTCTACGGGCCGTTCGAGATCGCCGGCATCGTGCTCGGAACGGTCGCCGGCACGGTCGTCATGTGCGTCGCGCAGGGCTGGATCCTCCGCCGCGAGCTCCGCGGCATCGAGGGCGCGAGGCTGCTCTCCGCGACGTTGCGGATGCTCGCGGGCGCGGCCGTGCTCGGCGCGCTCGCGTACCTCACGTGGGCGGGGCTCGACGACCTGCTCGGCCGGTCGCTCGTCGGCCAGGCCGGGGCGGTCCTCGGCGCCATCGCCGTCGGCACCGCCGCATACGCGGCCGCGGTGTGGGCCCTGCGGGTGCCCGAGGCGCGGCAGATTCGCCGCCTCCTCGTTAGCCGCGACCCCAACCGGGGGTAGAAGCGGCCCATGGCCGAAGAGACGATGGATGTCGAGAAGCAAATCGAGTGCCTCAATAAGGCGCTTCGCCTACAGCACCGCTCCGTGCTCCACTACTCGCTCGTCGCAGGAAGCGTCATCGGCCTGGAGTACCAGGCGCACGCCGAGAAGATGCGCGAGCACTCGCTATCGGAGCTCGAGGACGCCACGCGCCTGGTGGAGAAGGTCACCGCGCTCGGCGGCGAGCCCACCACGGAGGTCGCGCCGCTGAGCTTCACGGCCAACCCCGACGAGGCGATCGACGCCCTCATCGAGTACGAAGGCGAGACGCTCGAGGCGCTGCAGGCGGCGATCGAGCCGACCGGCCGCGAGGCCGCCTCGGAGGCGGTCGAGCACCGACTCGAGCACATGATCATGCGCAAGCAGGAGCAGGTCGACTACCTGCTCCGGGCGCGCCGCCGGCCCTAGCCGCGGCCTAGAGCTCGCCGGACTCGAGCGCCGCAATCGCGTCCGCGGCCGATGCGTACACGCGGACGAACGTGACCTTGCCGTTCCGGAGCTGCCAGATCCAGCCGGTCACCGTGCGGCTTCGCGAGTGCGCGGATACCTTGCCCGTCACGAGGATGAGGTCGCCCTCCTCGCGGAACTCCCGCGGCGTGAGGCGGAGCTCCTCCCAGACCGCGGCGACGTCGCGGAAGTACTGGCGCATGCCGTCGTGCCCCCGGTAGGGGTCCGTGCGGCCGGCGTGCGCGCCGGTCACCGCGGTGAGCTCGATATCCGGGCGGGAGAGGGCCAGCACCGCCTGGAGGTCTCGAGCCGCGAAGGCGGCGAAGGCCGCCTTCACAACTTCGATATCGGTTGCGATCACGAGTCCGGTCACCACCATGCCATTGCTGCGCACCGGGCACCGCCCGGGTGCTTGCACACTGCGCCTCATCGCCATACTCGAAGCGGCAGTGGCAGCTCCCTCACCGAATATCCGCAACTTCTCGATCATCGCCCACATCGATCACGGGAAGTCCACGCTGGCCGACCGCATCCTCGAGATCACCGGTGCGGTCGACGCGCGCGACCATCGCCCGCAGCTCCTCGACTCGATGGACCTGGAGCGCGAGCGCGGGATCACGATCAAGGCCCAGGCCGTGCGCGTGGAGTACACGGCGAAGGACGGCAAGCTCTACCGCCTGCACCTGATCGACACGCCCGGCCACGTGGACTTCACCTACGAGGTGTCGCGCTCGCTGGCGGCGTGCGACGGCGCGCTGCTGCTCGTGGACGCCTCGCAGGGCGTGGAGGCGCAGACCGTCGCGAACACGTACCTGGCGGTCGACTCCGGCCTCGAGCTGATCCCGGCGATGAACAAGATCGACCTTCCCGGCGCCGAGCCGGACAGGGTGGCGGGCGAGATCGCCGAGCTGATCGGCGAGGACGCCGGCGGCGTGATCCGGATCTCCGCCAAGACCGGCCACGGCGTGACCGACCTGCTCGAGGCGATCGTCGCGCGCGTGCCCTCGCCCGAGGGCGACCTCGACGCGCCGGCCCGGGCGCTCATCTTCGACTCCGAGTTCGACCAGTACCGCGGCGTGATCGCGTACGTCCGCGTGGTCGACGGCACGCTCCGCAAGGACGACCCCATCGTGGCGATGCAGGCCGGCACGCAGGCCGAGATCGACGAGATCGGCTTCTTCGGCCCGCAGATGACGCCGGTGGACTCGCTCAGCGCGGGCGAGGTGGGCTACGTGATCACCGGGATCAAGGACGTCTCGCAGCTCCGCGTGGGCGACACGCTCACCACGGAGAAGGGCGCGGCGAGCGAGCCGCTGCCCGGCTACCGCGAGATCAAGCCGATGGTCTTCTGCGGGCTGTTCCCCGTGGAGACGAACCAGTTCCCGGAGCTGCGCGACGCGCTCGAGAAGCTGTCGCTGAACGACGCCGCGCTGACGTGGGAGCCCGAGACCAGCGAGGCCCTCGGCTTCGGCTTCCGCTGCGGCTTCCTCGGGCTGCTCCACATGGACATCGTGCGCGAGCGCCTCGAGCGCGAGTACGACCTCGAGCTGCTGGCCACGGCCCCGACCGTCGAGTACGACGTCCGGCTCACAGACGGAGCCGAGGTGGTCGTGCACTCGCCGTCCGACATGCCGGACCGCGTTGAGATCGCCTCGATCGAGGAGCCCTATATCCGGGCCACGATCCTGATGCCGAAGGAGCACGTCGGGGCCGTGATGGAGCTGTGCCAGGAGCGGCGCGGCACGCACGTGGACATGACGTTCCTGTCGCAGGAGCGCGTGCAGCTCCACTACGACCTCCCTCTCGCCGAGATCGTGCTCGATTTCTTCGACCAGCTGAAGTCGCGCACGCGCGGCTACGCCTCGCTCGACTACGAGCTGATCGGCATGCGCGAGGGCGACCTCGTGAAGCTGGACATCCTGCTCGCGGGCGACAAGGTCGACGCGCTCTCGATGATCGTGCACCGCGACAAGGCATATCCGGCCGGCCGCGTCCTCACTGAGCGCCTCCGCAAGCAGATCCCGCGCCAGCAGTTCGAGGTGGCGATCCAGGCCGCGATCGGGGCGAAGATCATCGCCCGAGAGTCGGTCAAGCCCATGCGCAAGGACGTGATCGCCAAGTGCTACGGCGGCGACGTGACCCGCAAGCGGAAGCTCCTCGAGAAGCAGAAGGAGGGCAAGAAGCGCATGAAGCAGGTCGGGCGCGTGGAGGTGCCGCAGGAGGCGTTCCTCTCCGTGTTGGAGCTGAATGAGTCGTAGGACCGTGCTCGTCCATGCCGGGGTCGCGGATCCCGGGATGTGGGACGGGTTCGAGCTTCCGGGAGAGCTGCGGCGCCACCCCCTGCAGGATGACCTGGCGGACACGGTGGCCGGCGACCGGGTCGCGCTCGTCGGCGCGTCGTATGGCGGCTTCGTCTGCCTCGACTTCGCTGCCCGGCACCCGGACCTGGTGACCGCCCTGGTCCTGCTCGACGCCCCGCATCCGGACCACGAGGAGTCCGGGGACCTCCTGGCCTATGCGGAGGAGGAGGAGCGGCTCGTCGAGGAGGGCAGGCTCGAGGAGGCGACGGATCTGAACGTCTCATACTGGAAGATCCCCGGACGGCTGCGGCCGATGGTGCGCCGCTCGCTGGAGCTAGACATCCGCGAGGTGGACGAGGTGGACCTCTCGGCCGTGCGGGCGCCGGCCCTGGTGATCGTGGGCGAGCACGACAACGCGGACTTCCGCGAGATGGGCGAGCGGCTGGCCCGCGAGCTGCCGGACGCCGAATTCGCGGTTGTCGAGGGCGCCGGCCATCTCCCGTCGGTGGAGCGGCCCGACGCCGTACTCGAGCTCGTGAAGCCTTTCCTGGACCGGAATCACAAACTTTAGGTCTCCCTTAAGGGTCCGTCGTAGCTTGCGCGCCCGATGAGCACCGACACCCTTACGCAGCCGGCGCCCGACCCGACGCTCGACTCGCTCCAGCAG
>DASQTS010000024.1:0-5013 GCA_035641775.1 Thermoleophilaceae bacterium | reverse complement strand
CTGGAACTACTTCTTCTGGCAGACGCTCAGCATCAACATGCTGGACGACGAGGCGCACATCCTGCGCGCGGGCCTGACCGTCGCCGAGGACTGCATGCACTTCGAGAACGACCCGCCGCGGACGGCCGCGGACCGCGAGCGCTTCGAGAAGTGCAACTCGTACCTCGGGCCGAACCAGCCCGGCATCTTCAGCCCCGACCCGCTCGACGACGACGCGAACCCGAACGCGGCGTCGCTGCGTGAGCAGAGCGGGCAGCCCCCGAGCCAGCCCGGCGAGCAGCGCGGCGAGGGCATGCCGGAGGCCGGCCCGCTTCCCGGCCAGCGTGACCTCTCGCGTCCGCAGGTCGTGCTGCCCCCGGACCTCCAGAACCTGCTCGACTCGCTGAGTCCGCGCGAGCGTCGCCAGCTCGAGGAGGGCCCGGCTCCTACCAACCCGGACCAGCTCCAGCGCGAGCTGGAGCAGCTCGCTCCGAGCGCGCCGCCCGCGGACGAACAGACCACCGGCCAGCTCCTCGACTACCTGCTCGCGCCATGAGCCGCCGCCGCGGAACAGCCAGCTTCGCAGCCAGCCCGGTGCTGATCGGGGCCACAACGGTGCTGGTCGCGCTCGTCGCGGTGTTCATCGCCTACAACGCGAACTCGGGCCTGCCGTTCGTGCCGACCTACGAGCTCAAGGCCGAGCTGCCGTCCGGCGGCAAGCTCGTGAAGGGCAACGAGGTGCGGGTCGGCGGCTTCCGCGTCGGCGTGGTCAAGGAGATCAAGCCGATCGTGAAGGAGGTGGACGGCGAGCGCCGTGCGATCGCGCTGGCGACGCTGAGCCTCGACAAGACCGTGGAGCCGCTCTCGCGCAACTCCAAGCTGCGCGTCCGCCCGCGCTCGGCGCTCGGGCTGAAGTACGTCGAGCTCGAGCCGGGCACCGGCAAGGCGACGTTCCAGGCCGGTGACACGATCCCGGTGAAGCAGGCGTCCGAGCCGCTCGAGTTCGAGGACCTGTACGCGACCTTCGACCCCGAGGTCCGGCCGCAGATCCAGAAGGCCACGGAGGGCTTCGGCGACTCCTTCGCGGGCCGCGGCCAGAGCCTCAACCGCTCGATCGAGGCGCTCAACCCGCTGTTCCGCTCCCTCACCCCGGTGATGCGCAACCTGTCCGATCCAGACACGGAGCTCGACCAGTTCTTCCTCCAGATCGGCCGCGCGTCCGCGCAGGCCGCCCCGGTCGCGAGGACCCAGGCGCTGCTGTTCACCGACATGGCCGACACGTTCGCGGCCATCTCGGCCGACCCGCAAGCCCTCCAGGACACAATCGAGAAGGCGGCGCCGACGATGGCGGTCTCGATCGACTCGTTCGAGGTCCAGCGGCCGTTCCTCGCCGACTTCACAGACCTGTCCTCGCGGCTGCGGCCCGCGGCCGCGGAGCTGCCGCGCTCGCTGCCGGCGATCAACAGCGCGTTCAAGGTCGGAACGCCGGTGCTGCCGCGCACGGTTGAGCTGAACGAGAACCTCGAGGGCGCGCTCACCGAGGCGGAGGACCTCTTCGAGAACCCGAACACACTGCTCGCGCTGCGCGACCTCGACACGGCGCTGACCGTCAGCCGGCCCGCCATCGAGTTCATCGCGCCGTACCAGACGGTGTGCAACTACTGGATGTACTTCGTGCACCCGCTCGGGGAGATGCAGTCCGTGGTCCAGACCGGGCCCACGGGCGCGGGCACGGTGCTCAACCAGAACGTCAAGGAGGTCAACACCAACCAGCAGAACAACTACGCCACCTCGACCGGCTCGCGTCCGTGGGACATCCCCCAGGGCATGAAGCCGCAGGGCGCGAAGGACCAGCGCGGGGACGACATCTTCCGCCTCTACGCGCCGCCCTACCAGCCCGCCATCGACGCGCAGGGCAACGCCGACTGCCAGCTCGGCCAGAACGGCTATCCGAACGGCGCGCTCAACGACGGCCGCTACGCCCCCGGCGACCTGCTCGACAAGTCCGAGAGCCACGGCCTGCCGAACCTCCAGCCCGAGCGCGTCGGGAAGGGCGGCAACGGCGCCCTCATGCCGCCCGACAACAACGTTCCCGGCCTCTCCGGCGGCACCTACAGGTCGCGTGAGCTCGGGATCGACAACCTGGCGGACGTGCCATGAGCGCCGCGCGTTCGAACGGAATGAGCCCCTTCCGCGCCGGCGTGCTCGCGCTCGTCGTGATCGGCCTGCTCGCGTACTTCGGGTTCTCGAAGGCGAACCCGTTCGCCAACCCGTACGAGTTCAAGGCGGTCTTCAACGACGTCAACAACCTCAAGCCGCGCTCGCCGGTGCGGATCGCCGGCGTCGAGGTGGGCAAGGTCGTCGGGATCGAGCCGGTCACCGAGGGCAAGGGCGCCGCCCAGGTCACGATGGAGGTCGAGGAGAAGGGGCTCCCGATCAAGGAGGACGCCGAGCTGAAGATCCGGCCGCGCATCTTCCTCGAGGGCAACTTCTTCGTGGACGTCGAGCCGGGCTCGCCGTCGGCCGACGAGCTCGACAAGAACGGCGTCATCCCGGTCACCCAGACGGCCGCGCCGGTGCAGTTCGGCGACCTGCTGACGGCGCTCCAGAGCGACACCCGGACGGACCTGCAGACCTTCCTGCGCGAGTACTCGAAGGGCCTCGAGGACGGCGGCGCCGAGGGCTTCAACCAAGCGATCGACTATTGGGAGCCGGCCTATCGCAACAACTCCCTGGCGAATGACGCGACGCTCGGCCAGGACCCTGACAGGGACCTGCAGCGAGTCCTGAAGGGCCAGCAGGAGACGTTCGCGGCGCTGGTCCGCGACGAACGCGCGCTGAAGGACCTGGTGACGAACTTCAACACCACCGCCGCCGCGTTCGCCAGCGAGGACGAGGCGCTGGCGGCCTCGATCCCGGCGCTGCGCGACACGCTCCGCGTGGGCGAGCCGGCGCTCGGCTCGCTGAACGAGGCGCTGCCGTCGCTGCGAGCGTTCGCGCATGACGCGCTGCCGGGCGTGCGCTCGTCCCACGAGACGCTCGCCGCATCGCTGCCGTTCATGACCCAGGCGCGCCTGCTCATGTCCGAGAGGGAGCTGCGCGGGACGGCACGCATCCTGCGGCGCACGATCCCCGACATCGTGGCGTTCAACGAGACCTCGGTGCCGTTCCTTGGCCAGGCGCGCGCTCTCTCGGCGTGCACGAACAACGTGCTCGTGCCGTTCATGGGCCTCGAGATCCCGAACCCGGAGAGCGGCAACGAGGCGGAGAACTCGAACCAGCCGGTGCGCGCGCAGCTCCAGCGTGGCTTCCCGGGCCTCTCGGGCGAGAGCCGCCTCTCGGACGGCAACAACCAGTACTTCCACGCCGGCGCGACCGGCCCCGGCAACCGCGTGCGTCCCGGTCCGCCGCCCGACGGCGGCAGCATGCCGATGCCTCACAGGCCGGACGTGCCGTGCGAGGAGCAGGAGCTGCCGAAGCTCCACGCACCGGGCGGCCCGATCCCGGCCTTCCCGCTGCTCGACGAAAGCCCCGGCTCGTTCATCAAGCCGCCCGCGCCGGTTCCGAGCCCGGACGAGGCGATTGACGGCATCAACGGCTTCGTCGACGACGTCCTGCCGGTCATCGCCGCCGAGCGCGAGAAGTACAGCCGCGAGGCAGCCCGGGCGCAGACGCAGGAGGGCGGCGGATGATCACCGCGATCCGCAAGAACCTCGCGGACTTCCTCGCGATCCTCGGCGTGGTCCTCCTCGGGCTGGGGATCGGCGCGTACATCCTCGCGAACCAGCGGCTGCGCTTCCCGCTCATCGAGGAGCCCTTCCACACCGTGAAGGCCGAGCTCCCGGACGCCCAGGCCGTGACGCCGGGTCAGGGGCAGACCGTCGTGGTGGCCGGAGTGCGGGTGGGCGACATCGGTGCGGTCGAGCTCGAGGACGGCAAGGCGGTCGTGGAGCTTCAGCTCGAGCCGAAGTACAAGAAGCTGATCCGGGAAGACGCCACCGCGCTCCTGCGGGCAAAGACCGGCACGAAGGACATGTTCCTCGAGGTCGATCCGGGCGACGGCGAGCCGCTCGAGAGCGGCGAGCGGATCCAGGTCTCGAACACGCTGCCGGACATCGACCCCGACGAGATCCTCGCCGCGCTCGACGGCGACACGCGCAACTACCTGAAGCTGCTCGTCTCAGGCGCCGGCAAGGGGCTCGAGGGCCGCGGGACCGACCTGCGCGAGGTCATGAAGCGGCTGGGGCCGCTGCACAAGGACCTCGCCCGCGTGAGCAGGGCGGTGGCGGAGCGGCGGCAGAACATGCGCCGGCTGGTCAACCGCTACGGGCTCCTGATGACGGAGCTCGGCAAGGCCGACGACGACATCACGCGGCTCGTGCGCACCTCCAACGTCACGCTCGGCACGTTCGCGGAGGAGGACCACAACATCTCCGCGCTCGTGTCGAAGCTGCCGGGGACGCTGAACCAGACGGCAACGACGCTCGGCAAGGTCGACCGGCTCGCCGACGAGATGGGCCCGACGTTCGAGTCGCTGCGTCCGCCATTCCGCAAGCTCGACGAGGCGAACGAGGCCGTGCTGCCGTTCGTGGAGGAGGCGGCGCCGATCCTCAAGAACCAGGTGCGCCCGTTTGTCCGCGCGGCGAAGCCCTTCACGCGGAACCTCGGCGCGGCGTCGAAGAACCTGGCGCAGGCGGGGCCGGACCTCACGAAGGCGTTCCTGGGCCTCAACCGCCTCTTCAACATCGGCGCCTACAACCCGGGCGGCACCGAGGGGATCTCCGAGGAGTGCGAGAAGAACGGCGCCTGCACGCGCGCGGAGCGCGCCCGCAACGAGAGCTACCTCTACTGGCTCGGATGGGTCGGCCAGAACACGACGTCGCTGTTCTCGACCGCTGACGCGCTCGGGCCGATCCGGCGCGCGTACCTGCTCAACCTCAACTGCGACATGTTCAAGAGCGAGGCCGAGCACGGCGGGATGCCGGAGGCCGAGGCCGAGGGCCTGGCGAACCTGTTCGGCTCGATCGGGGCGTG
>DASQTS010000023.1:0-6419 GCA_035641775.1 Thermoleophilaceae bacterium | reverse complement strand
ACCAGAGAAGCGGGCGGCGCCGGCCGAGGCGCTTTGCTGAGTCGGCTCGCTGCTCTCGGCCTCGAGCGCGAGCCCTTCCTCGAACGTCAGACCGATTCCCTCGATCGCCGCACGGCGGTCGGCCAGCATCGTGTCCTGCGGGAAACGCGCCAGGCCCTCCGCGATCTCGAGCGCCCGCTCGAGATGGCGACCTCCCGGCACGATCTCCATAACGAGGCCCATGGCGAGGGCCTCCTCGGCGTCGATGATCCGCCCCGTGAGAATGAGGTCGAGCGCGCGGCCGAGCCCGACGATGCGCGGGAGCCGCTGGGTGCCGCCGTCCACGAGCGGCACGCCCCATCGTCGCTCGGGGAAGCCAAGCGCCGACCCGTCGGTCGCGATCCGCAGGTCGCACCAGAGCGCCAGCTCGAGCCCGCCGGCGAGGCACCAGCCCGAGATCGCGGCGATCGTAGGCTTCGGCGAGATCACGCGGCTGATCCCCAGCGGCCCGCGCGGGTCGTCCATCCGCGACGCGAAGCTCTCGATCGCCTTGAGGTCGGCGCCCGCGCAGAACGAGACTCCGCCGGCGCCGGTCACCACCAGCACGCGCGCCTCGTCGTCCTCGACGAAGCGGTCGTAGGCCGCGGCGATCAGCTCCGCGGTCGGGCCGTCGATGGCGTTGCGCCGCTCCTGGCGGTCAATCGTGAGCACGGCGGCCGCGCCGCGGCGCTCGAGGGTCACGGGGTCCATGGGCGCACTTTCTCAGACTGTTCACACCACGCGGGCGCGGCGGGTCGAGGATCGGCGGTGCAGATCCCTCCTCGCACCACGTGGCCCCGGTCCCCGCCGGGGTCACGTGCTTTATGGGCCGCCGTTCGGCAAGCCGGCGGGCGGTGCCCGCGGCGCAGCCCTCCTTTACCAGCCGACGCGCCGGCGGAGCTCGACGGCCTTGCGCTCCTGCTTGCGTCGGTCGAGTGCCGCCTGAATCCAGGAGGCCACGATCACGAAGACCGCGAAGAAGATGACCACGCCGAGCGAGAAGAAGGTGATGATCTTGTCGTCGGTCTCGCCCAGGAGGCCCTCGCCGTTGTCGTTCGCGAAGGCCGTGGCGACCGGGATCAGCCAGGCCGCGAGCACGACGATCGGGGTGAGCTTCCGCACGGATGGGAACGATAGCCTCTCGCGCGGCGTGGCCGAGTCCTTCTTCTGCATCGTCGAGATCCCGAAGGGGAGCCGCAACAAGTACGAGTTCGATCACGAGCACAACGTGATCAAGCTGGACCGCTTCCTGTTCTCTTCCGTGGTCTATCCGACCGACTACGGCTTCATTCCGGAGACACTTTCGCTCGACGGCGACCCGCTCGACGTGATGGTGCTGGTGTCCGAGCCGACCTTCCCCGGCTGCATGATCGAGGTGAAGCCGATCGGCCTGTTCCGGATGGAGGACGACCAGGGCATCGATGACAAGGTGCTCTGCGTCCCGCTCACTGATCCGGGCTGGAACACGGTGGAGAGCCTCGACGACGTGGGGGAGCAGCTCCAGAACGAGATCGCGCACTTCTTCACCGTCTACAAGCAGCTCGAGAACAAGAAGGTCGAGGTGGACGGCTGGTACTCGTGCGAGGACGCGCTGAAGGTGATCGAGGAGTCACGCGAGCGCTACAGCGAGTCCTCCGACGAGGATCACTCGGGCGAGCCCCCCGCCGAGCCTCACTAGGGTTGCGCCGCTGTGTCGCTCCTCGAGGCAATCGTCCTCGGGATCACGCAGGGGCTCACGGAGTTCCTGCCGATCTCGAGTACCGGACACCTGCGCATCGTCCCGGCGTTCCTCGGCTGGGACGACCCCGGCGCGGCCTTCACGGCGGTCACGCAGCTCGGGACGATGGCGGCGGTGGTCCTGTACTTCTGGGCCGACCTCGTGCGCATAGCGCGAGCTTGGCTGCGGTCATTCCGGGATCCCACTGCCAGGCGCGAGCTCGACGCCCGGCTCGGGTGGTACATCGTGCTCGGCACGATCCCGATCGGGGTCTTCGGCCTGGTCTTTAAGGACCAGATCGAGACCGGCGCGCGCGACCTCTACCTGATCGGGACGATGCTGATTCTGCTCGGCCTGCTGCTGCTCGTGGCGGAGCGGGTGGCTTCCCACGACCGGCCGCTGGAGCGGATCAACCGGCGCGACGCGTTCGTGGTCGGTTTCGCCCAGGCGCTTGCGCTGATACCCGGCGTCTCGCGCTCCGGTGCGACGCTGACGGCCGGGCTCTTCATGGGTCTCGACCGGACGAGCGCGGCGCGGTTCTCGTTTCTCCTGTCGATCCCCGCGGTGGTGCTCAGCGGCGCCCTCGAGTTCGGCTCGATCCTGAGCGGCGAGGAGGGCGAGCATGTGGGCCTCGGCGCACTGGCGGTGGCGACCCTGCTCGCGTTCGTCGCGGGCTACGCCTCGATCGCGTTCCTGCTGCGCTTCCTCTCCAACCACTCCACGATCGTGTTCGTGGTCTACCGGGTCGTGCTCGGGTCGCTCGTGCTCATCCTGGTGAGCACCGGCGCCATCGAGTAATACCCTTCCGCCCCGTGCAACTCGCCTGGAAGTTCGGGGTCATCGCGCTGGTGGCGCTGCTGCTCGTGGCGCTGCCCGGCGGAGGCAGCGCGCTCGACGTGGTGCTGACGCTGCTCACCGTCGCGTTCTTCGCGGCGATAGCCCTGCTGGTTGCGCGCACGTACCGCCAGTACCGGCTCGACCTCGACAGCCTCGACTCGAGCATCCGGTTCGCGCTCTACGGCGCGCTCGCGCTGGCGGTGCTGACCTTCACGGCGACGGACCGCCTGTTCGACGCGGGCGGCGCCGGCGTGCTGGCGTGGTTCGTGCTGCTGGCCCTGGCGTCCTACGGTCTCTTCTGGGCCTGGACGCGCTACCGCAGCTACGAGTAGCCCTTCCGTAACCCCCGCGCATTGTGGCGTGCGCGGCCGCGCGGGACCGTCGCCCGATGGCGCACCCCGGTTCGGAATCCGGTCAGGCATCGGTCGACGCGGTGGCGCTCGTGCCGGCCGTGCTGCTGGCTGCGGTCGTCGCCTGGCAGCTCGTGCTGACGGGCCACACGCTGTGGCTGTGCGCCGGCGCGGCCCGTGCGGCGGCACGCGCTGAGGCGGTCGGGCTGAGTCCTGAACGGGCGGCCCGGCGCGCGTTGCCGGATTCGCTGGGGCGAGGGCTCTCGGTGGAGCGGCGTGCGGCCGGCGGCGTGCGCGTGGAGGTGCAGGTGCCGCTGCTCCTGCGTGTCTGGGAGGGCCCTGTGGAGGTTGCGGCGAGCTCGTCGCTGGGGGGTGGCGAATGAGCCGCGGCCTTCCCGGGTCGCGCCACGAGCACGGGCAGGCGGCGGTCGAGCTGCTGGCCGTACTGCCCCTCGTGCTGACGGTGGCGGCAGTGGCCGCGCAGCTGCTCGCGGTCGGCTACTCGAGCGTGCTGGCCGGAAACGCGGCCGAAGCGGCCGCCCTGGCGGTGGCCGGTGGAGGCGACCCACGCGCAGCCGCCCGCGAAGCGCTGCCCGGCTGGTCCCGCGCTCACGCGCGCGTGTCGGTCGGGGGCGGCGAGGTCCGCGTGAAGCTCCGCGCGCCGACGCTGCTGCGGCCGCTCGCGGACGAGCTGGAGATCTCCGCGACGGCATCGGTGGAGGCGCCGTGATGCCGCGGAGCGCTTGCGCGCCGCGTGGCCCGCTCGCCTCGGCCGCCGCCGGCCGCGGCCTGTTCGCCTCGGCCGCCGCCGCCGTCGAGTCCTTCTTCGTCGAGCCCGTTGCCCCGCCCCCGGATGCGGATTCCGCTGAGCCGCACGAGCAGCGGCCGGTCGTGTGCGTCTTCGGGCTCGCTCATGGGTCCGGCGTCACGGTCGTCGCTCGCGCCCTCGCCGCGGAGCTCGCCGTTCGGGATCGGGCGGGGACGGCCGCTGTCTGCTGCGAGGCGTGGCCCGCCGGCATCCCGCTCGCCACACACGCCGCGACCCGGCTCGCTCAGGTGCTCGAGGACGTGCCGGGCGCCGAGCCGCGCGCGATGGGCCGCCTCTGTCTTGTGGGCGGTGCCGACCCGCTCCACATCTCGGACACCGCGCGCCACCACGCGCCGCTCGTGATCGATGCCGGTTCGGCCGCGCTCGGCGGAGCACCCGCCTCCGTGGCCGACCGCACCGTGATCGTCACGACGCCCGCGATCGAGCCGGCGCTCGCGCACGTGGGCGCTGAGTGCGTCGCCCGCGCCGGGCCGGCGCCCATCGTCGTCCTGAACCGTGCTCCCCACGACCAGCGCGGATCGCTCGCGCTCCCGAACTCCCCGATGGGCGCTCGCCTGGCCCTGGGCGGCCGCGAAGCGCGTGGAGCGCTGGGTGAAGCGATCGCGGACCTGGCCGACCTGATCGAGGAGCTGAAATGAGCCGCGTCACCTCAGCGCGCGGCCAGGCATCGCTCATGATGCTCACGGTCGTAGGCTTGGTTCTGACGGGCGCGCTAGTGCTCTTCGCGTTCGGCAATGCGCTGGGCGCGCGGGCCAAGCATCAGCGCGGCGCCGACCTCGCCGCCATCAGTGCCGCCCAGGTCATGCGCGACCTCTATCCGCGCCTGTTCGAGCCGCCTTTCATCGAGCCTGACGTCCCGAACCCGCGCCACCTCGATGAAGGCGAGTACCTCGCGCTCGCCCGGGCAGCCGCGGTGCGCGGCGGGCGTCGCAATGGCGTGCGGGTGCGCGCGTCCGAGGTCACATTCCCAGGCGCGCGGTTCGCGCCGACTCGGGTTCGGGTCCTGGTGCGGGGTGACGGCAGGGTGCGGGTGGGCAACCGGCGCCACGCGGTCCCCGTGCGGGCGGTCGCCACTGCGGAGCTCTCACCGGCGGCGGGCGGGGTGGGCATGCCGGGCAGCGCCAGTGGCGGCGGGTACGACGGGCCGCTCGCCTACAGGCAGGGCAAGCCGATGAGGCCCGACGTCGCGCTCGCCTTCGATCGCATGGCGGCCGCCGCGCGGGGCGAGGCCGGTCTGTATCTCGCGGTCAGCAGCGGATTTCGCTCGGATGCGGAGCAGGCGAGGCTATTCGCTGCTCACCCGGACCCGCGCTGGGTGGCCCCACCGGGCGAGAGCCTCCACCGCTACGCGACCGAACTCGACCTCGGCCCTCCCTCCGCGTACGCATGGCTGGCGGCGAACGCCACACGCTTCGGCTTCGTGCAGCGCTACTCCTGGGAGCCGTGGCACTACGGGTACACGCGCGGCCCGGGCAGCTCATCGGTCGGCTTCGGCGCCCGCGGCGGCGACGGACGCGCCACCCGCGCCGTCCAGTCGTTCGTCCCCGCTCGCTTCGCGCCGCTCATCGTCCGCGCGGCGCAGCGCCGGGGCGTGTCGGCGCACCTGCTCGCCGCGCAGCTCTATGCCGAGTCGAACTTCAACCCGTTCGCCCGCTCGCCGGCCGGCGCGGAAGGGATCGCCCAGTTCATGCCGGGTACGGCGGAGTCCATGGGCCTGCGCGACCCGTTCGACCCGGCCGCGTCGATTGATGCCCAGGCCCGTCTGATGCGCGACCTGCTGGGCCGCTTCGGCTCCGTGCCGCTTGCGCTCGCCGCCTACAACGCCGGACCGAGCGCCGTGGCGGGGTGCGGCTGCATCCCCCCATACCCGGAGACGCGCGCCTACGTCGCGCGCATCCTCGGCCTGCTGAACGGCGCCGGCCAGACGGCCGCCGCCGAGCTGGAGGTGCGGCTCGTGGGCTAGACCCACGCCGTACGATCTGGCCATCGACTGGATGCACGACCTCTCGTTCGGCTGGCTCGTGGTCGTAGTGTTCGCAGCCACCGCGCTGGTCACCGCCGGGATCTACTTCGCCGTGATGAGGCTGGCCCAGGGAGACCGAGGGACCGCCTTCAAAGCCGTGTCGCCTGGGCTGCTGCCGCCCATGGGCCTCATATTCGGCCTGCTCATCGGCTTCCTGGCGGCACAGCTCTGGGGCGAGGCGACCGACGCCCGCCACGCGGTCAATACCGAGGCGAGCTCGCTCCGCTCGGTCGTGCTGCTGGCGAGCGCCTTACCAGCCGAGTCGGAGGACCGGTTGGACACGTTGGTACGGCGACACATCGAGCAGGCTGTCGCCGATGAATGGCCGGCGATGGCTCGGCAGGACGTCACGCTCAGGGTGATCCCCGTTCCGCTCGCCGAGGCGCTCCGCGAGGCGATCGCGCTTGAGCCTCGCGACGGGGGCGAGCGCGCGGCGCAGGAGGAGATCGTGAGCTCGCTCCAGGACGCTCTCGACGCCCGTCGCCAGCGGGTCATCGTCAGCGAGTCGTCCGTCAACTGGGTCAAGTGGGCCGCCGTGATCGCCCTCGCCGTTTTGACGCTGCTGGCGACCGCGTTCGTCCACAGCGACAACCCGCGCACCGCCGTGATCGCCATGTCGATCTTCAGCGCGGGCGTGGCGATCAC
>DASQTS010000022.1:0-10336 GCA_035641775.1 Thermoleophilaceae bacterium | reverse complement strand
GGCAGGTCCGTCAAAAGCCAGTGGGACGGTGCCGGCCACTGACGACGAGATTCGCGAGAAGTACCTCGAGCGGGCGATCCGTGAGCTGAACCAGCTCACGCGCGAGATCCAGTCCTGCGAGCACTGCCCGCGCGGCAACCTTATGCCCGTGCTGGGCTCGGGCCACCCGCAGGCGGACATCATGCTGCTCAAGTTCGCTCCGGTCCCCTCCGAGATCGAGGAGGGCGTGGCCTTTTACGGCCGCGCCGGGAGCGCGCTCATGAAGAGCTTCAAGCGGCTCGGCGTCGACCCGCTCGCCGTCTATGGAACCGTGTTCGTGAAGTGCCCGGTCCACGACACGGACGAGTCGGCGCCGGCCTGCCGGGCGCGCGTGCTCGAGGAGATCACGATCGTGCAGCCGCGGATCATCGTCGTGATGGGCGACGAGGCGATCGAGGAGCTGAACGACCTCCACCTGCCGCTGGCCAGGCCGCTGGAGTGGAAGCCGGGCGAGATCCAGCGTCTCACCCCCTCGACCGACGCGCTCACCGTCCCGGACATCGACAAGTCGCTCGACGACGAGACGGCGAAGCGCGAGTTCTGGGGAGCGTTCCGGGCGCTCGGGGAGTGGTACGCGGACTTCCCGCCCTACTAGGCCCTCAGCGCTTCGGCCCGGC
The DNA here is from genome assembly GCA_035641775.1 of Thermoleophilaceae bacterium. GTDB lineage: Bacteria > Actinomycetota > Thermoleophilia > Solirubrobacterales > Thermoleophilaceae > JACVRW01. Next base: position 9,680 of record DASQTS010000022.1, on the reverse strand, counting down.
GAACCAGGTCTTGCTCCAGCCCGACCAGCCTGTGGCGGGCCTCCACACATTGTGCTGGAGGCCGCTGTCCGCGGCGCGCGACCACACGTCCAGGCGGTCCGTCGCGGGCGCGACCGCGGCGGGGGCCGAGATCGCGGCTCCTCCGAGCGACGTCCAGCTCGACCAGCCGGCGCCGTCATTCGAGCTGTGGTGGATCGCGCCGTCGGCCCCGCGGACGAGCAGGTCGAGCCTGCCGGTGCCGCGCGTCGCCGCGGCCGGCGCGGAGGTGGCCACTCCGCCGACACTCGTCCAGCCGCTCCACGAGCCCGCCCACGTATTCCGCCAGATGGCGGCATCGGCGCCGCGGACGAAGACGTCGATCCGCCCGGGAGTGCTCGAGACGGCGGCCGGCGCTGAGGTCGCCCCGCCGGGCGGTGCGCCGATCGAGATCCAGCCCGGGGACCACCCGATTCCGTCGCGCCAGCGGTGGTGGATCGCGTTGTCGGTGCCGCGGGCGAACGCGTCGATGATCGTCGTGCCGCGGCGAGCGGAGGCGGCCGGACTCGAGTAGGTACGCAACCCGAGGTTGGTCCAGGCCGACCATGAGCTGCCGTTGTAGCGGCGGGCGTACACCGCGTCGTCAGTCCCGCGGGCGAGGGCGTCAAGCCGCTTGTCGGCCGGCGCGGCGAGCGCGGGGGCGGAGTTCGTGTTGCCGCCGAAGCTGGAGGTCCCGGACCAGGACTTCCCGTCCCACGACCTGCGGTAGATGCCGTCGTCGTCGCCGTTCCCGCGCCAGAGCACGTCGAGGCGGGCCGGCGCCCACGAGGCCACCGCCGGGGAGTCGTCGTAGCACCCGCCGTCGCCCTGCCGGCTGGCCAGACACCACGTGTACCACGCCGGGCGCCGCTGCCCGCATGCCCGCACCAGGGCGGAGTCCCACGGGAACGTGGCCCACGCCTGGCAGGTCGAGGAGTTGAAGTCGGGCTCCTCGCGCATGTTGTAGTAGTGGATCCGGGTGATCCTGTCGTGCGAGGCGAGCCCGGAGGACATGTCGGTCATCCACCTCACCTGGTCGTCCTGCTGCGCCTCGGTCTGGCTGGCGCCGGAGGTGTCGTCCGCGCGCGCGCCCGTCTCGGTGACCCAGATCGGGAGAGCGGCGCCGGACGTCATCCCGAGCGTGTAGGCGAGATCGTCCGTGCTGAGCAGGCTCTTGCGCCGCACGGCGCCGTAGGCGTGCCAGGCCACCGCGCTTCCGAACTGGCCGCCGGCCTGGTCGAAGAGCTTGACGTAGCGCTCCACGAACGAATCGCCGGCGGGGTGCCTTCTGAGCAGGTTGTCCGTCGAGTTGTAGTGATCGATGAAGTCGGGCGAGATCAACCCGTCGCCCGGGTGCGCCTGCTGCAGATAGCCCGCCAGCTGCCGCGAGAACTCGGCGAGCATCGAGGCGCCCGTCGGCGTGAAAGTCCAGCCCCTGAGGTTGGGCTCGTTCATGGGGCTCCACCATTCGACGTCGGCAGCGAACCTGTCGATGAAGGGCTTGACCTGGTCCAGCCAGGCGGGGCCGGTGAGCGTGACTCCCTCCCATGTCTGCGGCGGCACGGTGAACGAGACCGTGATCTCCATGCCGCCGGGACCGCGGGCCGCGGCGTTGGCCTCGTTGATCCGCGTTTGCATCTGCGCGAGGTAGCCGGGGTCGTCGAGGGCCGTCCAGGTCGCGTTTAGCCGGAACGACTTGGGCGCAAGATCGTCGAAGGTGTCGTCCAGTGAGACGGTCGGCCGATGCAGGTCGTCCGCGATGCCGAAGCCGTCAGGACCGACGTCGGCCGATACCGCGGCCGGGAAAGCGCACACGGCCGCTAGCGCGAGGGTCAGCAACGCGCGGCCTACGGGGCGGAGGGCCATGAGCTTTCCACGTTCTCATGGAACTGCGGTAATGCAAGCGATACGCTCGACCAATGAGCGCCGAGGCCCGCGTCCTCGTAGTCGCCAATCGCACCGCGGAGTCACCTGAGCTCCTCGACGCCCTGCGCACGCGCACGATGCAGGGCCCGTGTCACTTCACGCTGCTCGTGCCATCCACGCCGCACGGGCTCGCATGGGCCGCCGACATGCATGGCGGCGGCGACGAGGCGGAGGAGCATCGGTCCGCTTTCCTCGAGGAGCTTCGCGAGGAGGGGCTGAACGTGGGCGACGCGAAGGTGGGCGATCCCGACGCGCTCGCCGCCATCTGCGACGAGTGCAACTTCAACGAGTACGACGAGCTGATCGTCTCCACGCTGCCGCTCCACATCTCGAAGTGGCTGAAGGTGGACCTCCCGCGCAAGGCGGAGGCCGCCACCGGCCTGCCGGTGAGGCACGTCGTGGGGAGCGCGAGCTGATGGGCCTCGAGGAGCAGTCCGGCGTCGACCCCGTGATCGAGCGCACCTGCGCCGAATGTGGGACGAAGCTGACCGACGAGGAGATCAAGGCCTCGCTCGAGACCGGCGGGCCCTTCCTCTGCAGCGTGCACGCGGCGGAGGAGGTCCGCCTGGAGGACGACGTCTAGAGCCGCTCCAGCAGCGCCACGCACTCGATGTGCGGCGTCTGCGGGAACATGTCGACCGGCCGCACCGTTGTCAGGCGGTAGCCGCCGTCGTCCACGAGCTGGCGGGCATTCGGCGCCAGCGTCGTGGGGTTGCACGAGACGTAGACGATCCGGTCGGCCTCGGCCTCGATGATCCGGCGCACCACCTTCTGCGAGACGCCGGCGCGAGGTGGGTCCACCACCACGACGTCCGGCTGGCCCGATTGCTCGAGTAGCTCGCGCATCACGAGCCGCACGTCGCCCGCGAAGAAGCGCGCGTTGTCGATGCCGTTCAGCGTCGCGTTCTCAATCGCGTCGCGCACGGCCTCCTCCACGATCTCGACCCCCCAGACCTCGGCGGCGTCGAGCGCGAGCACTGAGGCGATCGTCCCGATGCCGCAGAAGAGGTCGAGCACGCGCTCGCGGCCGCGCAGACCGGCGAGCTCGACGGCCGAGCCGTAGAGCCGCTCGGCCATCTCCGTGTTCGTCTGGAAGAAGGCGTCGGGTGAGATCCGGAAGCGCAGGCCGGACAGCTCCTCCTCGAGGTAGGCCGGGCCCCTCACCACCTGGGTCTCGCCGCCGCGGGTGGTCTCGGCCACGCCCTCGGCACGCGTCCACAGGAACGAGTCCGCCGGCGTCGCCGCCGCCAGCGCGTCGACGCGGAACTCCGAGCCCGGGCTCGTGATGACGCGCGCCTGCACCTGCCCGGTGCGGCGGCCCTCGCGCACGACCAGGTTGCGCAGCAGGCCGAGCTGGTCGTCGCGATCCCAGGCGTCGAGGCCCTCCTCGCGGCACCACAGCTTCACGGCTTCGCGCACCTCGTTGATCCGCTCGGACGCGAGGATGTCGTCCTCCACGTCGTCGATCAGGTCCCAGCGGCCCGGGCGGTGGAAGCCGAGCACGAGCTCGCCGTCCTCGCCCGCGCCGAACGAGTACTCGAGCTTGTTGCGGTAGCGCCACTGCTCGACCGCCGGCACGATCGCCTCGACCGGCGTGTCGTCGAAGCCGCCGATGCGGCTCAGCGCGTCCCGGACCTGCGCCTCCTTCTCCTCGAGCTGGCGCTCGTATGGCAGCACCTGCCATGAGGCGCCGGGATGCGGCGCCTTGGGCTCGATCCGCTCCGGGCTCGGCTCGAGCAGCTCCTCGACGTCCGCCTCGGCCCACGAGCGCTTCGACTTCCCGATGCGCGCCCGCACCCGGTCGCCAGGTACGGCCCCGCGAACGAAGACCACGTAGCCGGTCTCCGTGCGCGCGACACCGGCCCCGCCGTAGGCGAGGCGGTCGACGGTCAGATCGAGCGCGTCACCGCGTCGAGGACGGGGGCTGGTTGTGGGCTGCTGAGCGGGCGTCAGCCCAGCTTAGACTCGATCGAATTCAGGACCGTCTTGCGGTTGGCGTTGCGGCGCTCGTAGTCCCGCACCTTCCGCAGCTCGGCCGCGGTGAGGTCGGTCAGGCGGCTCACCACCTGGTCCGCCGTGAGGTCGTCGTAGGCGATGATCGGGAAGTTCGGCCCGACGCCCGCGGTCCGCCGCGCACGATCGGCCTGCGCCAGTGGCCCGGACGCCACCCGCATCGCCCGGCTCCGCGCGCCCGAGGCCTGGCCGCGCGCGACGCCCACGACTCCGCCGGCAACGCGGCGCACGCCCGAGGTGCGGCCTTCGATCTCGTCGCGACCGCGCTCGAGCAGGCCCTCCAGGTCGCTCAGCACGTCGTTGGTCTGCTTGCGCCCACGGTCGAGCAGGCCGGCGGCGAGCGCCTGAGCGTCGTCCGCGGTCATGCGGCCGCGGTCCACGGCCTCGCTCAGCGCCTCCTCGATCCGGTCGCGCGTGAGCATGACCATCTCCATCGGGCCGATCAGGTTCGTGCGAAGGGCCTCGCGGAACTCGGCGACGGTCTTCGCCTCGACGCCCGCGCTGCGTGCGGCGCCGCCTGCGCTCCGGGAGGTCGTCTTGGCGGCCTTGCGCGCCTTCTGCTGGCGGGCACGGGCCTGTCCGCCCTTCTGGGCCGCCGCGCGCCGCTTGGACGTGGACGCGCCGCCCGAGCGCGAGCTCGTGGAGCGGGACGACGAGGAGCGCGAGGAGGTCGAGCGCGCGCTCGACGACTTCGTGGAGCCCGAGCGCGACTTGGACGTGCCTGAGCGCGCCGACGCGGCGCTGCGGCTCCGCGACGAGCTCGACGAGCGGCCGCTGCCCGAGGACCGGCTGCTGGACGAGCGGCTTGAACCGCCCGACTTCCTCGAGCCTCCGCTCGACTTACCGCTGCTGCGTCGCTCCGCCATCTGGCTCCCCTCGTTTCCCGCGAACTGTGGAGGGACTCATTCCCCCGCCCAGGACTATTTCACCTTCGCGCGAACGTCGCGTCGACAGGCGCATGGTCCGAGAGCCGCAGCCGCAGGCCGTCCTTTTCCAGGAGCTCGCGCTCCTCCGCCGGCAACCGCCGCGGCTTCTCCACCACGTCGAGCTCGCGCGCGAGGAGGTGGTCGATCGCGTTCGGCCCTGTGGGTTCGCCAAGCCCGAAGCGCTCGCGCAGCTCGACGAAGGCGGCGGGGTTGCGCGCCGGGCGCAGGTTGAGGTCGCCGCCGAAGACGAGTGGGTCGTCGCCCGACCACTCGACCGCGTGGCCGGCCGCCCGCACCACCTCCTCGGTGGCCAGCTCCGGGAGCCCGGCGGACGCGTGCAGGTTCGCGAAGCACACCGTCCCCTCCCCGGTCAGCTCCATGCGCGCCCAGTGCATCCGCCGCCGCTCCGGCCGGGTCGCGAGCGTCAGGCTGCGCCGCTCCCTGATCCGGCCCGGGTCGCGCACGAACATCTGGTTCGAGCCGCCCTCCCAGGAGGCGATCAGATCCGGATTCAGGTTCGCCGCCAGGCGCTGCGCCGGCGGCAGGACGTTGCGTGAGGTGAGCACGCGCACGCCGTTCGCGGCGAGGCGGGTCCCGAGCTTCCGGAACCAGAGCGGCGGTGCCTCCTGGAGCAGCGCCACATCCCACTCGTGCCCGGCCAGCCACCCGGCGAACTCGTCGAAGAGCGGCCTGTTCACCTGGACGTGCGTCTCGTTGCGCTCGGTTATCCGGAGGAGCCGGGAGCGCAGGGTGAAGAGCGCCGGGTCGGGCGGGTGGTCGCGGCCGTGGTAGAGATTCCAGCTGAGGACTCGCATTGGCGAAGCACTTCCTAACGGGCGAGGAGCTTACGGCTGCCGAGCAGCAGGACCTCCTGGAGAGGGCGATCGAGCTGAAGGCCGATCGCCTGTCGTCGCGCGCGCTCGAGGGAAAGAGCGTCGCGCTCGTGTTCGACAAGCCGTCCACCCGCACGCGCGTCTCATTCGAGACCGGCGTCTACGAGCTGGGCGGCAACGCGCTGATCCTCCGCCAGGGCGAGCTCCAGATGGCGCGCGGCGAGTCGCCGCGCGACGTCGCGCTCGTGCTGTCGCGGATGGTGCATGGGGCCGGGATCCGGACGGGGGCGCACGAGACGGTCGAGCAGCTCGCCGAGCATGCCTCCATCCCCGTGATCAACATGCTCACCCACGACCACCATCCGTGCCAGGCGCTCGCCGACCTGATGACGCTGCGCGAGCGCTTCGGCCGGCTCGAGGGACTGAAGCTGGCCTACGTGGGCGACGGAAACAACATGACGCGCTCGCTGCTGCTCGCGGGGCGGATCGCGGGCGTGGAGGTTGCCGTGGCGTCGCCGCCGGAGCTGTCGCTCCCGGAGGCGCCGGGGCTCGAGCCGGCCGAGGCGGTCGAAGGAGCGCACGCGCTGTACACGGACGTCTGGGTGAGCATGGGCGACGAGGACGAAGCCGAGCGCCGCCGCGAGCTGCTCGCGCCCTACCGGATCGACGCCGAGCTCCTCGCCCGGGCGCGCGACGACGCGATCGTTCTCCACTGCCTCCCGGCCCACCCCGGCGAGGAGATCACCGAGGACGTGCTCTACGGCGAGCGCTCGGCGGTATGGGACCAGGCGGAGAACCGGCTGCACGCCCAGAAGGCGTTGCTCGAACATCTACTGTAAGCCGCATGACCAAGCTGCTCGCCCTCCTCCTCGCCTGCCTCGCCCTCGGACTCGTCGCCTGCGGCGGAGACGACGAGGAATCGGACGGCGGCGGCGGCGCCAGCACGACCGAGCAGCCCGCGGACACGGGCGGCGGTGGTGGCGGCGCCGAGGTCGCGATGGAGAGCACCCAGTTCAACCCGAAGGACCTGAGCGTGAGCGCCGGCGAGACGATCACGTTCACGAACAACGAGGCCGTCCCTCACGACGTGCACAAGACCTCGGGGCCTGGCGAGGACTTCGCCTCAGGCCCGTCGGGCGGGATGCAGGAGGGCGACACCTTCGAGCTGACCCTCGACCAGCCCGGCGAGTACGAGTACGTCTGCGACGTTCACGCGCCGGGGATGTCCGGCACGATCACCGTGAAATAGTCCGGGGGCTCGCGCCCCCTGGACCCCCGCGGCACCTCGCCGGCCTAGGTCTTTCGCCGCACTCCGAAGCCGCGCAGCATCAGGAGCGCGGCCTCGCCCACGCCTCCGCGCGACGGCAGCAGCCCGAGCTGCGTGGCCGCGTCGTAGAGGTCGAAGAAGCCGCGGGCGCGGCGCACCGCGCCGTCCGTGAGCTCGAGGTAGTGAAGGCCGTGGATCGTCACGAAGCGGTCGGTGGCGGGGAGCATCTGCCCGATGTCCTCGCGGTGCGTGCCGAGCGCGCGCCACGGCACGCACGCGTGCGCTCCCCGGAAGAGCGGCGGCGACGTGGCCTCCACGCGCATGTCCGGGAACGCGTGGAGCAGCCCGGCCGCGTGCGCGTCGAGCGACTCGACCCCGCGCAGCAGGTCCACAGCCACGGGGTCCTCGTAGGTCACGTCCGGCGTGCAGCAGCTCTCGAAGCCTGCGCCGCTCCACCCCGCGCGCCAGCGCTCGGCCAGGGCGTCGAGCTCGCCACGCTCCAGCTCGGTGCTCACGTCGCGTCAGGTGCCAGCTCGGCCATCCCCTCTTCAGGAGAGGAGGCGCGGGCGTACGTGCGCCGCGGGATGCGGCCGGCCTCGCGCGCCTCGTGGCCGGCCTCGATCGCCTTGCGCATCGCGCGGGCCATCGCGGGCGGGTCGGCCGCGCGCGAGATCGCGCTGGCGAGCAGCACCGCGTCGCAGCCCTCCTCCATGGCGAGCGCGGCGTCGGAGGCGGTGCCCACGCCGGCGTCGAGGATCACCGGCACGCCGGCCTGCTCGACGATCAGGCGCAGGTTGTAGGCGTTGTTGATGCCCATGCCGCTGCCGATCGGCGAGCCCAGGGGCATGACCGCCGCGCAGCCGAGGTCCTCCAGGCGTCGCGCAAGGATCGGGTCGTCGTTCGTGTAGGGGAGCACGGTGAAGCCGTCGGCCACGAGCCCTTCGGCCGCGACGAGCAGCTCGGCCGGGTCGGGCAGGAGCGTACGGTCGTCGCCGATCACCTCGAGCTTCACCCAGTCGGTCGCGAGCGCCTCGCGGGCGAGCCTCGCCGTCGTGACGGCCTCACGCGCCGTGAAGCAGCCCGCCGTGTTCGGCAGCACCTCGAGGCCCGCCTCCTTCAGGACCTCGACGAGAGAGCCGCGCGCGGTGGCGTCTACCCGCCGCATCGCGACCGTGGCCAGCTCGGCGCCCGACTCCCGCGCCGCCTCCGCCATCACCTGGAGGTTGCGGAAGCCGCCGGTGCCGAGGATCAGGCGGGACTCGAGCGCGCGGCCGGCGATCTCGAAGGAGGTCATGAGCCCCCCTGCACCGCGTGGAGCACCTCGACCTGCTGGCCCTCGCGCAAGGCGGTGGTCGCCCATTCCCCGCGCGGAATCACCTCACCGTCGAGCGCGACTGCAACGCCACGACCATCGGGTGCACCGATCGCTCGCACGGCGCTCTCGATCGTCGCCGCCTCGCCAACCTCGCGTGGCTCTCCGTTGAGGGTGACGACCGTCATGCCCGCAAACCCTCAACCACGCTCATGAAGGGGTCAGACCCCTTTCGGAGGGTTGCGGCGCCGTCGGCCAGCAGCGCTGCCACGGCGTCGCCCGTCATCGGCGCCAGCAGCACGCCGTTGCGCCAGTGCCCGGTGGCCCAGATCAGGCCGTCCAGCTCCGCGTCGGGCCCGACGATCGGCGCATTGTCGGGCGTGCCCGGGCGGAGGCCGGCGCGGGCGCGGGCGAACTCCAGCTCGTCGAGCTCGGGGAGCACCTCCCGGGCGGCCTCGAGGAGCTGGAAGACGCCGCCGGCGGTGACGGAGGTGTCGAACCCCTGCTCCTCCACGGTCGCGCCCAGCACCACGCGGCCGTCGCCGCGGCTCACGAGGTAGCAGCGCGGCGTGCGCAGCACGCGCTCGAACGGCTGCGGCATCGCGGCGCGGGTGCGCAGCTCGACGATCTGCCCCTTCACGGGGCGCACGGGCGGTCCGTCACCGTCTGGCGCGAGGGAAGCGCTCCAGGGGCCGGCGGCGATCACGACCCGGTTGCACTCCACGACGCCCTGATCCGTCCGCACGCCGGTGACCGCCGGGCCGTCGTGCTCGATCGACTGCGCCTCGACCCCGAGCGCGACCTCCTCGGCCGCGGTTGCGAGCGCGCGCACGGTGGCGCGCGGGTCGGCGCTGCCGTCCTGCGGCGCGGCGATCCCGCCGGCGATGCGCGGCGACAGGCCCGGCTCGAGGGCGCGGCAAGCCGACGGCGTGAGCCACTCGGAGTCGAGGCCGAGCGTGCGCTGGAATTCGTGCAGGCGGCGGAGCGCCTCGGCGTCGTCGCGGTCGGCGGCAACCACCAGCGCGCCACTGTCGCGGTAGCCGGTTGGGAGGCCGGTGACCTCCTCCAGCTCGGCCGCGAACGCGGGCCAGCGCTCCCTCGCCAGGAGGTTCACCCGCAGCGGGCCCTCCTCGCCGAAGTCCGCCTCGGTGACGGGCGCGAGCATCCCGGCGGCGACGCCCGACGTGCCGGCGCCGGGCTCGTCCGCCCGGTCCACGACGAGCACGGACAGCCCACGCTTGCGCGCGCGCCATGCGCACGAGAGGCCGATGAGGCCCGCGCCGATCACGACGGCGTCGTAGCGTGTGCTCTGCGGCAGTTCCATCACCTTCCCTTCGCGGGCATTACCCCGTTCAGGTTCGACGGTCGGCGGCGCCGCAGCCGCCCTC
>DASQTS010000021.1:0-9840 GCA_035641775.1 Thermoleophilaceae bacterium | reverse complement strand
AGCTGGCGCTCGGCACGGCGGTGGCCGCCTACTACCGCTCGCTCTTTCTCAACGTCACGCTGCCCGGCGGGGTGGTGGGGGACGTCCATCGCGGGGTCAGCCACGGACGTGACACGAGCGACATCGGCCGCGGGCTGGGGGGCGTCGCGGTGGAGCGCGCGGCCGGGCAGGTCGTGCAGGTCGTCATCACAGTCGCCGTCCTCCTCGCCCTGCCGTCGCCCGTACAAGCGGTCATCCCGCTCGTCGCGCTGGCTCTCATCGCGGCCGCAGTGTGCGTCGCGCTTGCGGCGCGCGCATACCTGCGCGATTGGCTGCCCGCCTGGCGGGCGTGGCCGGCAATCGCCCTCGCGTCGGCTCTCGTCCTCGCCGGCCACGTAGCCACGTTCCTGATCGCGGCGCGGAGCGCGGGAGTGACCGCGCCGGTATCCGAGCTGCTGCCGCTCGCTCTCCTAGTGCTTCAGGGCGCGGCCCTGCCCAACGTCGGCGGCTGGGGTCCACGCGAGGGCGTGACTGCCTGGGCATTCGCCGCCGCCGGACTGGGCGCGTCGCTCGGGCTGGCCACCGCGGTGGCGTACGGCGTGATGGCCTTCGTCGCCAGCCTGCCGGGCGCGGTCGTCCTCGTGGCGGCCGGGCTGAGGGTCCCTGCGCGCCTGGAAGGAGTCCCCGATGTCTGAGCGCCCGTACACCCTGCTCAGCTGCAGCGTGTCGCTCGACGGCTACCTGGGCGACCAAACACCTCGTCTCGCGCTGTCGAACGAGGCCGACTTCGACCGGGTCGACGAAGTGCGAGCCTCGTGCGACGCGATCATGGTCGGCGCGGTCACCGTGCGCACCGACAACCCGCGCCTCCTGGTGCGCTCGCGCGCGCGTCGCGAGGAGCGCACCGCGCGCGGGCTCCCGCCGTCTCCGAAGAAGATCACGGTGACGAACCGGGTGGACCTCGACGCACGCTCGAGCTTCTTCACAACAGGCGAGGCCGAGAAGCTGGTCTACACCCCGAGCCCGCGGGTGGCCGACGCCCGCGCACGGCTCGGCCTGGCGGCGACGATCGTGGACGGCGGCCGGCGCGTGCGCATGCGCTGGCTCACCGAGGACCTCGGTGACCGCGGCGTGGAGCGCCTCATGGTCGAGGGCGGCGGCATCGTGCACACGCAGTTCCTGGCCGGCGACCTCGTCGACGAGTTGCATCTCGTCGTCGCGCCCTTCTTCGTCGGCGACTCGAGCGCACCGCGTTTCGTGAGCGACGGCCGCTTCCCGTGGAACGCCGACCGGCGCGCGACGCTCGCCGAGGTGCGCCAGATCGGCGACGTCGTGCTGCTGCGCTACGCGCTCTCATCCCGGTTCCGCGACGAATGACGGCGACGCGACCGCGGCAGAGGCATTCGCTTCCCGGGCTGGTCGCTCAGGTATCGCCGGCGTCCCGGGTGACGCTCGTGCGGGCCACGCTCGCCGTCGGCGTCGCCGCACTGGCGGCGGACTCGTTCGCGCGCGACACGCCGGTCGCGCTGCTCGTGACGCTCGCGGCCGTGGCCCTCGCGCTGGACGCGGTCGATGGATGGGTCGCCCGGCGCACGGGCACCGAGACCGCGCTGGGGGCGCGTTTCGACGGCGAGGTCGATGCGTTCCTGATCCTCGCCCTCAGCGTCTATCTCGCGCCCGCCTGCGGCGCGTGGGTGCTGGCGATCGGGATCGCCCGCTACGTGTTCCTCGCCGGCGAGTGGCTGCTCCCGTGGATGCGCGCGCCACTGCCGCCGCGTCGCTGGCGCAAGGTCGTCGCGGCGACCCAGGGGATCTTGCTGACGGTCGCCGCCGCCGGGGTCCTGCCCCTCGCGCTGACGCAGGCGCTTCTCGTCGCCGCGCTCGCGCTCCTCACCGCGTCGATGGCCGAATGCGTCTGGTGGCTGTGGCGCCGCCGAGACGAGGCTCAACCCCGCCGCCGGCAGGCGCGTGCCGGCATCGCCGTGGCGATGTCGGTGCTCGCGCTGCTGCTCGTCTGGGCCGCCCTCGTGGCGCCGCACCACCCGAGAGACCTCAACTTCGGTGCGTTCGCGCGGCTCCCGCTCGAGCTCCTCGTCGTGGTCGCCGTGGCCGTCCTGCTGCCCGCCACCCCGCGCCGCGTACTGGCCGCCGTGGCCGGGACGATCCTGAGCGCCGTGCTGCTGGTGAAGGTCCTGGACATCGGCTTTTTCACAGCGTTCGACCGGCCGTTCAGGCCCCTCGACGACCCCGGCTACCTGGGGATCGGCATCGAGACGCTGGGTCACGCGATCGGCGGATCGACTGCGGACCTCGTGGTCGCCGGCCTGGCCGTGGTCATCCTCGCTCTGCTGGCTCTCCCGGTCCTGGCGCTCATGCGCGTGACCCGGGTCGCGGCCGGCCACCGTGACTGGGCACTCCGGGCGGCCGCGGTGCTCGGCGTGGTCTGGATCGCCCTCCGGGTGGCCGGCGCGCCGGTGGCCTCGTCGAGCGCTGCCGCTCAGGCCGTCGACGAGGTCCGGTACGTGCGGGCCGCCCTGGAGGGTCGCGCGGCGTTCACCAGGCAGATCGCCCACGATCGCTTCGGCGCCACTCCCGGCAACCAGCTGCTGACGGGCCTTCGCGGCAAGGACGTCCTGGTCGTCTTCGTCGAGAGCTACGGGAGGGTCGCGGTCGAGGACTCGCCCTTCTCGCCCCGGATCGACTCCGTGCTCGAGCGCGGCGCCGAACAGCTGCGGGCCGCCGGCTTCTCCTCACGCAGCGCCTTCCTCACCTCGCCGACGTTCGGCGGCCTCAGCTGGCTCGCGCATTCCACCCTGCAGTCGGGGGTCACGGTCAACGGCGAGTGGCGATACGACCAGGTCGTGAAGAAGAGCCGCGTCACCCTCACCCGGGCGTTCAAGCGCGCCGGGTGGCGCGCGGTCGGCGCCATGCCGGGGAATCGCCGGGCTTGGCCGGAGGGCTCGACCCTCTACCGCTACGACCGGGTCTACGACCGTCGCAACTTCGGCTACCGCGGGCCGAGCTTCGGCCTGCCGCCCATGCCGGACCAGTACACCCTGCTGGCCCTGCAACGTCGCGAGCTCGCCAAGCCTGACCGCCCGCGGCTCTTCGCGGAGGTCGACCTCATCTCGAGCCACGCGCCGTGGACACGTATCCCGCCGCTGATCTCCTGGGACGACGTAGGCGACGGCTCGATCTTCGACCATCTCAGGGCGGAGGAGTCGGCGGGGCTCTTCGGCGATGCCGACGAGGCCCGCGCCGCTTACGCGCACTCGATCGAGTACTCGCTGAGCACGATCTTCTCGTTCGTGCGGCGCTACGGCGACGACGACCTGGTGCTCGTCGTGCTGGGCGACCATCAGCCGGCGACGGTGATCACCGGCGAGGACGCCAGCCACGACGTGCCGGTCTCGGTCATCGCGCACGATCCCGAGGTGATCCACCAGATCGCGGGATGGAGGTGGCAGGACGGCATGTCGCCGAGCCCGCGGGCGCCGGTCTGGCCCATGGCCGCCTTCCGCGACCGCTTCCTGACCACGTTCGGCTCGTCACCGTGAGACAGGACGACCGCGCCGCGTTCGACCGGGCGCTGCACCACGCGCGCGTATCGGCGTACGCGCCCGGCGAGTTCGCTGGCCAGGAGAGCTTCATGACCGCCGGCGAGATCCGGGCGCTGGCGGTGGAGGCCGGGGTCGGCCCCGCGGTCACGGTGCTGGACGTGTGCTGTGGCGTGGCCGGGCCGGGGCGTCTCATCACGGAGGAGCTGGGCTGCGACTACCTGGGCGTGGACGCCGCCGCGAGCGCTGTCGCGGTCGCCCGCGACCGTGCGAACGGCCTGCCGTGCCGCTTCGTCACCGCCGAGGTCCCGCACCTACCGGCCGGCCCCTTCGACGTCGTGCTCCTGCTGGAGACGATGCTGGCCTTCGAGGACAAGGACGCGCTGGTCCGCGACATCGCCGCGGCGCTCCGGCCCGGCGGCCGCTTCGCCTTCACGCTCGAGGAGGGCGCGCCGCTCACGACGGCCGAGCGGGAGGCGATGCCGGACGCCGACACGGTCTGGCTCACCCCGCTCGATGAGGTCGCGGAGTCCCTGGAGCGGGCCGGGCTCGTCCTCAAGTGGCGGGAGGACCACAGCCAAGCGCACCGCGACACAGCGAAGGCGCTGGCCGCCGCCTTCGTCGCGGACGCGGATGAGATCGCCGCGCAGATCGGGCGCGGGGCGCTGCAAGACCTGCTCGTGGCCCACCGACTGTGGATCGAGTGGCTGGACGAGGGACGCGTCCGGAAGCTCGCGCTGGTGGCGGAGCGCGCCTAGTGGGTAGGACAGTGGCGTGCCCGTCGTTGCGATGCACTGCTCCCACGAGCAGATCCCGCCCAGCCGTCTCCTGCGATTCGTGCAGAGGGCGGAAGAGGCCGGCTTCGACGGCGGGATGTCCTCCGACCACTTCTCGCCGTGGAGCGAACGCCAGGGCGAGTCGGGCTTCGCGTGGTCGTTTCTCGCCGCCGCCATGGCCACGACGCGGCTGCCCTTCGGCGTCGTCAACGCGCCGGGCCAGCGCTACCACCCGGCGATCATCGCCCAGGCCGCGGCCACGCTGAGCGAGATGTTCCCCGGCCGGCTGTGGGTCGCGCTCGGAAGCGGGGAGGCCTCGAACGAGCACATAACGGGCGATGGGTGGCCGTCGAAGACCGAGCGCAACGCGCGGTTGCGTGAGTGCGTCGACGTGATGCGCGCCCTGTTCGCCGGCGAGGAGGTCTCGCACGAGGGTCATGTCGTCGTGGACCGCGCGCGGCTCTGGACCCTGCCCGGCGAGCCGCCGCCCCTGATCGGCACCGCCGTCTCCGAGGAGACCGCGCGGTGGGCGGGCTCGTGGGCGGACGGGCTGGCGACGGTGAACGCGCCGGCCGAGCAGCTCAGGAAGATCATCGGGGCCTACCGCGACGGCGGCGGTCGGGGCCGCCTGGTGCTCCAGGTCCACCTCTCCTGGGCGCCGACCGACGAGGAGGCGCTCCGGATCGCGCACGACCAGTGGCGCACGAACGTCTTCGACCCGCCCGTCTGCTGGGACGTGGAGACGGTGAAGGAGTTCGACCGGCGCGCACGCGACGTGACCCCGGAGGACGTGCGCGCCAAGGTCCTCGTCTCGTCGGACCTCGGCCGCCACCTCGAATGGCTGCGCGAGCTGGCCGGCCTTGGATTCGACGAGATCGCTCTCCACCACGTCGGCCAGGACCTCGACCCGTTCATCGACGCCTTTGGCGAGCGCGTTCTGCCCGGCCTCCGATGAGCCGCAAAGTGACAAGCGACCTGTGGTGGAAGAACGCGGTCTTCTACTGCCTGGACATCGAGACGTTCTTCGACCTGAACGGCGACGGCTGCGGCGACCTTGCGGGGCTCACCGAGCGGGTCGACTACCTCGGCGGGCTCGGCGTGAGCTGCATCTGGCTCATGCCGTTCTACAAGTCGCCCAACCGCGACGACGGATACGACATCGTGGACTTCTATGCCGTCGACCCCGCAATGGGGACGCTGGGCGACTTCGCCGAGTTCGTCCGCACCGCGCGCGACCGAGGCATCCGCGTCGTCGCCGACTTCGTCATGAACCACACCTCGG
Organism: Thermoleophilaceae bacterium; assembly: GCA_035641775.1. GTDB lineage: Bacteria > Actinomycetota > Thermoleophilia > Solirubrobacterales > Thermoleophilaceae > JACVRW01. The sequence goes on along the minus strand of DASQTS010000021.1, from coordinate 4,246 downwards.
ACCAGCACCCGTGGTTCCAGTCGGCGCGTGAGAGTCCCGACTCGCCGTACCGCGACTTCTACGTCTGGCGCGACAAGAAGCCGGACGAGAAGCCCGGGGACGTCGTGTTCCCCGACCAGGAGAACTCGAACTGGGCGTGGGACCCCAAGGCCCGTCAGTGGTATCTCCACCGCTTCTACTCCCACCAGCCCGACCTGAACATGGCCAATCCCGAGGTACGCGATGAGCTCGCGCAGGTGATGGGTTTCTGGCTCGAGCAGGGCCTGTCCGGCTTCCGTGTGGACGCGGTGCCCTTCATGATCGAGCCGACCGGCCTCCCCAAGGACGCGATCACGGATCCGCACGGACTGCTTCGCGACCTGCGCGCTCACCTGAACCGCCGCAACGGCGATGCGGTGCTGCTCGGCGAGGTCAACCTGTCGGCGAAGGATCAGCGCGCGTTCGTCGGCGACGAGGACGGCGACGAGCTTCACATGCTGCTGGACTTCCTGGGCAACCAGGCCCTCTACCTGGCGCTCGCGCGCGGCAACGCCGAGCCGCTCGCCGCCACGCTGCGCGACTTCCCGGAGTTGCCGCCGACGGCCTCCCTGGGGCGCTTCGTGCGGAATCACGACGAGCTCACGCTCGACAAGCTGAGTGACGATGAGCGGGCCGAGGTGTTCGAGGCCTTCGGTCCCGATCCGGACCTCCAGCTGTACGGGCGCGGCCTGCGCCGGCGGCTGCCGAGCATGCTGGACGGCGACGAGCGCGCGCTCCGCATGGTCTATTCGCTCTGCTTCTCGCTGCCGGGCGCACCGGTCCTGTTCTACGGCGAGGAGATCGGCATGGGCGAGAACCTGGACATCGAGGGCCGGATGAGCGTCAGAGCGCCGATGCAGTGGTCAGCGGACCGCCACGGCGGCTTCTCCACGGTCGAGGACGCGGAGAAGCTGCATCGCCCGGTGACCGAGGGAGCGTTTGGCCCCGCGCACGTGAACGTGGCGGCCCAGCGGCGCGACCCCGACTCGCTGCTGAACTGGTTCGAGCGCTTGATACGCCGCCGCCGCGAGTGTCCGGAGATCGGCTTCGGCACGCTGACGCTGCTCCACACTGGTGCACCCTCGGTGCTCGCCCACCGCTGCGACTGGGACGACTCGACGGTGGTGGCCGTGCACGAGCTTGCCGGCGAGGCCGTCGAGGTCGATATGCCGGTCGACGACGGCGACGCGCTCGTGGACCTGTTCGGCCACGACGACCAAGAGCTCCCGGCGACGCTCAGGCTCGCTCCGCACGCGGCACACTGGTTCCGGGTCAGGCGCGGCGACGCGCGGCTGCCGCCGTAGTACGACTAGACTGGGTCGCAGCTTCGGCGTTCGTACGGCTCTCTGGTCTCTTTTCCTCGCGCGCGCCTGTCCCATGAGAGAGACCCGAGATGAGGTAGCCGTGAACGATCAGAACCGGGGCCGGGATGCCGCTGTCGCTCGGCTCCAACAGGCAGGCCGGCGGCGTGACAGCCAGATCCGTCAGCACGACGCCGCGCGCGGATCGCGCAGTGAACTGGCGGCCTACACCGAGTTGCGCGCCGCCGTGGACCAAGTCGCTGCACGCGAAGCGTGGCTTGCATGGCTCGACAGGGGCTACTAGGCGGATGGCACGGAAGCGAAAGAACTCCGCGCGCGTAGAGAAAGCCGAAGGCAGGCGTGCGCGGCTGCTCGAGCAGGTTCGCCGACGTCTGGACGAACACGCCGCCCGATCGTCACCGGGTCGGCGGCGCGGACGACAATGACCGAGGAGGAGGCCTGGCGGCTGGACGAGCTTCGGGAAGAGGCGCGCTATCGCCGCGAGCGGCTGGAGCTGTACCGAGCCCGGATGTACGGCGGGCGCGCGCAGAGCGAGTACCGACTCCGCGAGTACCAACGGTCTTCCGAGGGCGCGGCGGCGCGACTACGCCGAGCCGAACGCGCTGACGCTCACCACTGACGCGCCCCTCTAGCCGCCCCTGGCGGGCCGGTTCAGCGTCTCCTGGTGGGGTACGCCCTCGCGAAGTTCCCGCTCTCGCTCGATCTCCGCGTTCAGCTCGGCGCCGAGCAGCAGTGCGACGTTGGTGAGCCAGAGCCAGGCGACGAGCAGGATGGCGCCGGCGAAGGTGCCGTAAACGGCGCCCACATCGACAACTTTCGAGACATACGCCGACAGGCCGAAGGACGCCAGGAGCCACAACAGCACGCCGACCGCCGCACCCGGCGTCACCCGGCGGAACGAGCGTTGCTGGACGTCGGGGGTGACGTAGTAGACGAAAGCGAACACCAACATCGCGATCGCCACCGCGCCCGGCCAACGCGCGAGGTTCCAGGCCCGGGCGGCGGTAGACCCGAGCCCGATGAAGCCGAGCAGGTCCTCCGCGAAGCGGCCCCCGACGAAGGCCAGGACGAGGCTCGCGAGCACCAGGGCCATCAGCACGAACGTGGACGCCACGTCGATCGTCTTGCGCCGCACGAAGCTGCGCCCGCCGTCCACCTCGAAGACCACGTTGAGTGCCCGGCGGGACGCCTCGAGCGCGCCCGTCGTGCCGTAGAGCGCGACCGCCACGCTGATCACCAGAGCGGTCGCCGCGGTTCCCTTGCTCTGGAGCGCACCGCGCAGGGAGCGGTCGAGCGGGTCGACGACCGAGGCCGGCGCGGCCTCCTCCAAGTAGCCCACGATCGCGTTGTAGGTCTCTGGATACTGGCCCAGCAGGCCGAGGAGAGACAGCGCGAGTAACACGGCTGGGAACAACGACATGAGCGCGTAGTAGGTGAGCGCCGCCGCATGGTGAGTCATCTGGTCGTCGTAGAACGACACGAGCGTCCGCCTGACAATCGCTCCGGCTCGCCTCACCGGTTACCTCGCCAAATGCGTTCGTGGGGCTAGAGCTGTCGTGACGACCAGAGCAGCGCGGCCAGGATCACGGTGGTCAGCCCGATCACGACCCCGACGATCCAGCCCTCGGCGGTTGCGATCAGGCGCATTGCGCCGTGCTCCAGCTTCGTGCGTCGCCGCGTTCCGGCTGGGCACCGTGCCCTGGGGCTGCGCACGACGCGAAGACTCGCGCTCGTGCCGGCGAGCTTCGCGCGGAGTGAGCTTCGGCTGGCCCTGCCCTCGGCCGGGTCGCTACCCTCGCGGAGCTCGGAGGCAGTCACGTTGAGAAGGCTACCCGGAGAGTGAGAAAGGCCCGCCGGGGCGGGCCTTTCTCCGGCAGCGAAGCGGCTTCAGGCTGGTTACGCCTGGACGACCTCGCCCATCTTGTGCACCACGACCTCGCCGGTGGTGATCTTCGGCGCGTTCGGGAGTGCGTTCTCCAGCTTCTGCTCGCGCACCCAGTTGGTGGCCACGTGGGTGGACTCGTCGGCGTGCTCGGCCGTGTCGTAGAAGCCGATCGAGCTCAGGACGCCGTTGCCGGCCTCGATGAGGCAGTAGCCATTGAAGCCGGGGAGCTCCGTGAGATGGGTACCAGGGTCTCGTCGGCCTTCTTGACGAGCTCATCGGTGCGCTTCTGGTCGACCGCGTCGTAGCGACGAATGGTGGCAAACATGTGGGTCCAACTCTCTTCTCTGGGGTGGAGGACTCGATTGAGTCCCCCTGCGCAGCTCCGGTCCCGAGTTGACGTCGAAAGGGAGCCTGGCTGGCTCGACGATGTCGGCAAAGGTTCTCGGCCGCTGCACCCACTGTCACGTTCAGGGGATACGGAACTGCCCGTTTCTGGTACAGAGCATGGGCGCGCGTGTGGGCCGGGCGCGCTCCCTCGTCACCGCAGCACGAACCCGGTTCCCAGCTCGTCCCGAGGGTCCAGCACGAAGCGGTGCTCGCCGGTGCGGAAGGCGGTGCCCTCGACCTCGGTGAGGACGCCTCCGGGTTCGCGCCCGATCGCGCGCGCGTTGAATGACGTCCCGACGATCGAGTCGTTGCGCCAGCTCTCGCCGTCGCCGAGCTCGCCGGCGTCCACGAGGAGCGCGGTCCGCGCGGAGGTCGCCGAGCCTGTCGGCGAGCGATCCACCTCGCCGTCCGCGAACACCACGACGTTGCGGTGGTGCCGTGGCCCGACCTCCTCGTGGATCACCGTGCCGTAGATGCCCGAAAGCCTGGGATCCTCCGGGTGCGCCGCCACCTCGGTGCCCTCGAGTGCCGCCTTGATCCTCCGGCCCGCGCCGATCAGCTCCGGCAGGGCGCCGGGCGCGATCGTGAGTCCGAGCCGGCTCGCCGGCACGAAGGCATAGATGGCGCCGCCGTA
>DASQTS010000020.1:0-4541 GCA_035641775.1 Thermoleophilaceae bacterium | reverse complement strand
CCAGGCCTTCTCGAAGCGCGCGCGTTTCTTCGAGAGGACGAGCCGGCCGTCCTGGTCCTCCTTGGTAAGGACGAGCGCGTCGACCTCCTCGCCCAGCTCCACCTCGTCATTCGGGTCGACCGACTTCCGGATCGAGAGCTCATTCATCGGAATGACGCCCTCGCTCTTGTAGCCGATGTCGACCAGGACCTCGTCCTGGTCTATGCGCACGACCTTGCCCGAAACGACATCGCCCTCCTCGAAGGGCACGAGGGTGGCGTCGTAGTTCGGAACGATCTGACCGTCGATTTCGAGCAGCAGGCCGCCCGAGCCCTCGACGGTGCGAGGTGGAGTAGCAGTCTCTGTATCCGGCACTGAGGCCCCAAGCCTAGCTACTGGAACGTCCTTGCAGCGGCTTCCACTTCGCGCGCAGCCGCCTGCCCCCTATGGCCATGCGCCAGAAGCACCATGAGCAGTAGCCGGGCCTTGCCCGCCGACAGCGGGCCGGCGTGGACGGCGCCGAGCTCGGTGAGCGCCTCGCCGCCTCCCGGGGACCCGTACCCGGAGCGGCCGGCGCCGCCCGGCACGCGCGTGGCGACCACCACCGGGAGACCGCGGTCGAGCACCGCCCTCACGCCCTCCACGGCGCTCCCGGGCACATTGCCGCTGCCCGTGCCCTCGAGCACGAGGCCCGCGGCGCCGGCCGCGTCAACCGCCGCCTCAACCGCCACCCCGCGCATGCCGGGGTAGGCGCTCGCGAGCGCCACCTCATGCGGAAGAGTCTCGGGCGGGTCGATCGTGAAGCCGCGCGGCGGCACCCACGGAAGGGCGAGCTCGTCGGGCGAGACGCGCCCGAGCGGCCCGCGCCGGGGCGCGCGGACGGCCATCACGAGGCCGCTGTCGAGCTTGCGGGCCCAGCGCGCCGCGTGGATCTCGTCGCCCATGACCACGACGGCGCCGGCGCCCTGAGCCTCGGGTGAGGCCGCCACGCGGACCGCGTTCAGGAGATTGCGGGGGCCGTCCGCGGAGAGCTCGTCCGGGCTCCGCATGGCGCCCACAAATGCCACCGGGCGCTCGGACCGCAGCGTGAGGTCGGTCAGGAACGCGGTCTCCTCCAGGGTGTCGGTCCCATGCGTCACGACCACGCCCTCGAAGCCACCGTCGGCGAGCGCCTCACCCGCACGACGGGCGACTCGGAGCATGTCCTCCGGCATGAGGTTCCAGCTCGACGCCGACGCGACCTCCTCCACCTCCACGTCCGCCACCGCGTCGAGGCCGGGCACCGAGCTCACCAGCTCTTCGCCGGAGACCGCTGGACGCTTGGCCCCGGTCTCCGGGTCGGGCAGCGACGCGATAGTGCCGCCGGTGGTGAGCACGAGGACCGCCACGGCCCGCGATCGTATGGGGCGCTAGCCTGCGCCGCATGCCGACCCGTCGCACCGCGCGTGGCGCCGAACGCACCCAGCTCGACGGCGACGTGGACGTGCTGATCTGCGGAGCCAGCTTCGCGGGCCTCACGATCGCGCGCGAGCTCGCCGGCGCCGGGGCGAGCGTTCTCGTGGTGGACCGCTACGAGGTCGGAGAGCGCCAGACGTCCGCCTGCGGCATCCCCACGGAGTGGCTGAAGGCCATGGGGCTGATGGGATCGCACAGGCAGACGTTCGGGCGACTTGTGATCCACACGCCGTTCGGCACGTCTGTCCTCGAGCTGCCCTGGACGTTTTCCACGTTCGACTACCCCACCCTTTGCGACCTTCTCGCGTCGCAATCCGATCACCAATTCCGCACAGCCAAGGTCAACGGGCGCACGGGCAACACCGTCCATACGGACAGAGGCGACCTCACGGCTCCTGTGATCGTCGATGCCCTGGGCTGGCGCAGAGTGCTCGGTGCCGGCTACCAGCCTCCCGACGCCCCGCTCTCACGCGGTCTGGAAGTACACCCGTGGGGCACGGGCGACGACATGGAGCTCTGGATCAACCGCAAGTACGTGCCAGCCGGCTACGGCTGGAGCTTCCCCGCGGGCGAGGAGACGCGCATCGGCGTGGGCTCGTTCGACCCGCGCTTCCACGTGAAGGACACGACCGTGATGCTCGCCGAGGACCTTGAGCGCGAGCCGGTGCGCTACCAGGGCAACTGGATCCCGCACCGACTGCGAGCCGCCACCGACGACGGCGTCTTCTTCGTGGGTGACTCGGCGGGCCACTGCCTGCCCCTCACAGCCGAGGGCATCCGGACGGCGTTCTACTTCGGGATCGCGGCCGGCCGCGAGATCCGCGCGGTCGTCGAGAGCAGGCAGCCGGTCGCCGCGGCGCTTGCCCGCTACGACGACTTCAACGAGTCGCACCGCTGGAAGTTCGAGGCGATGCTGGCGGCGCAGCGGCTGGTGCCGCGCGTGCCGCCACGACTGCTGCACCCTGGGATCCGCGCGATGTCCGCGAAGCGCTTCGTCGACTGGAGCTTCAACCACTACCTCGACATCGCGCCGCCGTCGTTCGCCTCCGCGGGCCCTCCGCCGCGCGCGGCCCGGCGCGACCCGGTCGGGCTGGCCGCCTGAACGGGCGCAGCCGTCGCCGTCCTCTGCGATCCTCGTTGGCTCATGCGCCGCTGCATCGTTGTCTTGGCGCTGTGCGCCCTGGCCGGGCTCCCGGTCGCCGCCGCGTCGGCGGCCGAGCCGCGCCTGAGCCTGTCGCGGACCGCCGCCGATCCCGGCCAGCGCGTCGCGCTGTCCGGACACGGCTTCGCGCGGAGCGCGGCGCTGCGCGTGCGCCTAGGCGGCACGCTCGTCAGGCGAGCGCGCACCGGCCGCCGGGGCGGCTTCCGGCTGCGGATCCGCGTGCCGGCGAGGCGGCCCGGCCGCTACCGCCTGACCGCGCGCACGGGGCGGCGGCTCGCCGCGCGGTTCTTCCGCATTCGGCCGCCCCGCACCTCGGCGCCGGAGCCGGCCCCGCCGGCACCCGTCCTGGAGATCCCCGCGCCGGTCTCGGAGCCGCAGCCGGCGCAGCCGGCGCAGCCGCCCCCTCCCCCGCCACCCCCGCCGCCGCCGACGCTCGTGGCCGCGGGTGACATCGCCTGCAGGCCGCCTCCGCAGCCCAACTCGACTGAGACGGAGACCGCATGCCGCCACGCACGCACGGCTGCTCTCGTCGCGACACTCGGCCCGGATGCCGTGGCCGTGCTCGGCGACAACCAGTACGAGCACGGCGAGCTCGACAACTTCCTCGGCTCCTACGACCCCACGTGGGGCCGCTTCAAGGCGATCACCCACCCCGCCGTCGGCAATCACGAGTACGAGGGCGACCCGGAGCGGGACAGCGCCCACGGCTACTACACGTACTTCGGCGCCGCCGCCGGCGAGCCGGACGAGGGCTATTACCGCTGGTCGCTGGGCGGCTGGACCGTGTTCGCCCTCAACTCGGGCGCGATCGACTACACCCGCGTCGGCGGTCTGAACCCGGACCTCGACGACGACTGCTGGCCGGTCTCGTGCGAGATGGGCAGCGCGCAGGAGCAGTGGCTGCGCACGGAGCTGGACTCGCTGCCAGACGACGCGTGCGTGCTCGCCTACTGGCACCACCCGCGCTTCAGCTCCGGCTACGGCGGGAGCTGGAGGGACTACCCCGAGACCGCGCCGCTCTGGGACGCGCTCCACGACCACGGCGCGGAGCTCGTCCTGGTCGGCCACGCGCACAACTATGAGCGCTTCGAGCCGATGGACGCGACGGGCGCGGCCGACGCGGACAACGGCGTAACCGAGTTCGTCGTGGGAACCGGCGGACGCAGCCTCTTCCCGAACACCGGCCCTGAGCGCGACGACAGCGAGGCGCTGTTCGTGGACACGTTCGGCGTGCTGGAGCTGACCCTCGCACCCGGCGTCTGGAGCTCACGGTTCGTTCCCGAGACGGGCCCGGAGCGGGACGTGACGGCCGGAACCTGCCACGGCCCGCCGCCCGCGCCCTAGCGGTTGTGGTTCACCAGCTCGATGTTGTGGCCGTCAGGGTCGAGCGCGTAGGCGCTGTAGTAGCCCGTGTGGTAAGCGGGGCGTTCGCCGGGCTGGCCGTTGTCGCGGTAGCCGGCCTCGGTCGCGGCCTGATGGAAGTCGTCCACGGCGCGGTCGTCGCTCGCAGTGAAGGCCATGTGGACGGCCTCCGTCACGTGCTCGCCTGACAGGACCGAGAACGAGCCTGGGCCGTCGCTCGTGAACTGCACGCGCTCGTGCGTGTCGGTCGTCGCGCCGAAGCGGGCGTGCGGCGCGATCGTCTCGTAGAAGCGCTTCGAGGCCTCCACGTCGCGCACGCGGATCCAGACGTGGTCGACGCCGCGGCGCACGTTCTCGAAGTGCACGGCCTCGGCGCTGTTCCCGTCGGGGTCGAGCAGGAAGCCGCCGTAGTAGTCGTCGCCGTACTCCGTGCGCGCGCCCGGCTCGCCGTCGCTCTCGTAGCCGGCATCGATGCCCGCCTGCCAGAACTCGTCCACGCGCTCGCGCGAGGAGACGCCGAAACCGATGTGAAGCCCGCGAGTCACCGGGTTCCAGGCGCTCGCGAGAGCGAGCGAGAAGTCCT
>DASQTS010000019.1:0-9901 GCA_035641775.1 Thermoleophilaceae bacterium | reverse complement strand
CATGATGATCCTGACCGGCAAGACGCTGGTCTCCGCGCTGCGCCCGCCGTACCCCTACGGCACCGAGTTCGTGCAGCAGTTCCTGTTCATGCTGCGCCTCTGCTGGCTGCCGCTCACGATCTCGACGATCGCGTTCGGCTACGGCGCTCCGGGCCTTCAGGCCGGCAACTTTCTCGTCCTGTTCGGCGCCATCGATCGGCTCGGCGGTTTCTTCGTGCTCGCGTCGATCCGTGAGTTCGCCCCGTTCGTGACGGCGATCATCCTCGCCGGCGTCGGCGGCACCGCCATCACCGCCGACCTCGGGGCGCGCAAGATCCGCGAGGAGCTGGACGCCCTCCAGGTGCTCGGTGTGGACCCGATCAAGAACCTGGTGGTGCCGCGCTTCCTGGCGCTGATGGTCGTGACGGGCCTGTTCAACATCTACGCGCTGATCTTCGGCATCTTCGGCGGCGTCCTCGCGACGCTCACGTTCGACGCGCCCTTGGGGCCCTTCTTCGCCACCCTCCTCAACAACGCCAGTACCACCGACCTCTGGGGATCCGTGGTGAAGACCACGCTCTTCGGAGCGATCATCGCGATCGTCTCCTGTTACAAGGGGATGACTGCGTCCGGAGGTGCTGAAGGCGTGGGGAGGGCGGTCAACCAAGGCGTGGTGATCGAGTTCCTCGGCATCTTCGCCTTCAACTACGTCTTCACCCAGACGCTGCTCGCCACCCATCCCGAGATCTCGGTGATCAAGTGACAACGAGTGCTCACACCCACCGGGTGCTCGCCTGATGGGGACCGGCTGGCTGAGCGTCCCGCGCGACTGGATCGCCTCGTTCGGCGACATCGCGAAGTTCTGCGCCCGCGTCGTCGGCTCGGTGTTCAACGGCAAGGTCTTCCACTTCTTCGGCGAGGCGCTGCGGCAGGCCGGCATCCTGATCCTCGGCTCCGCGCTCGTGATCTGGGGCCTCGCGTTCATCCTCGGGCTCCAGTGCGGCATCGAGGGCGCGTACTTCAACCGCTCGGTGGGCGCTCCCGCGTACGCGGGCGTCTTCAGCGCCTGGTGCGACCTGCGCGAGATCATGCCCTACGCCTTCGGCTACATGATGTCGGCGAAGGTCGGTACCGGGCTCGTGGCGGAGATCGGCGCCATGCGGATCTCCGACGAGATCGACGCGCTCGAGGTGATGGGCATCAACTCGCTCGTGTTCCTGTGCGCCACCCGCCTGCTCGCGGCCTGGATGGTGCTCCCCTTCATGTACATCGCGGCGGTCGGCGCGGGTTTCTTCGCGAGCTATCTGGCGGTGGTCGAGCAGATCGGGGAGGTCTCGTCCGGAGGGTTCTTCCTGATCTTCTGGATGTTCCAGAACCCGCCCGACCTGTTCTACAGCCTGATCAAGGGCATGACGATGGCCACCGTGATCGTGCTCGTTGGTTGCTACTACGGGTACAACGCGAGCGGGGGGCCGGTGGGAGTCGGCACCGCGACGGCGAAGTCGATGGTGCTGAACACGGTGATGGTCCATCTCGTGGGAATGGTGGGGACGCAGATCTTCTGGGGCTCGAATCCACGAGCACCGATAGGCGGGTGAGGGAGAAGTGAGCGAGGAGCGCAGGGAGCAGGCGCAGGAGCGCCGACACGAGGACGAGGCGGACACGCGTCCGCTCGAGGCGCAGGACTGGGAGGGAACGCGCGGCGAGCAGCAGCAGGAGGAGCGCGACGAGGCCCGAGACGAGCCGGAGGCGGCGAAGTCCACCGGTGAGATGACTCACGAGCGGGGCTCGCAGGCCGAGGCCGACGAGTACCAGTGGCACACCGGCCGGAAGCGCGAGCACGGCTCGGACGACGCCGTCGAGTTCATCGACGTCGTGAAGGCATTCGGCCGCAACCGCGTCCTGAACGGGCTGAACCTCGGCCTGCCGGACAACCAGATCTCGATGATCCTGGGCCCGTCCGGCACGGGCAAGTCCGTGTGCATCAAGCACATGGTCGGCCTGCTCTACCCCGACGAGGGCGACGTGATCGTCCACGGCGAGTCGGTGCCGGACATGGCCGACGAGGACCTCTTCGAGATGCGGAAGAAGTTCGGCGTCCTGTTCCAAGACGGCGCGCTCTTCGGCTCCATGAACGTCTTCGACAACACGGCGTTCCCGCTGCGCCAGCACACCGACAAGGGCGAGGACGAGATCCGCGAGATCGTGGACCGGCGCCTCAGCGAGGTCGGCCTGGCCGCCGCGGCCGAGAAGATGCCGAACGAGCTCTCGGGCGGCATGCGCAAGCGAGCGGGCTTCGCCCGCGCGCTCGTGCTGGACCCCGACATCGTGCTCTTCGACGAGCCCGATTCGGGGCTGGATCCGGTGCGCACCGCGCTTCTGTGCGAGCTCATCATGGAGGTCCACGAGGAGAACGGCGGCGCGTACTGCGTGATCACGCACGACATCATGTCCGCGCGCCGGGTCGCGGACTACATCGCGATTCTCTGGAAGGGCAGGATCGTCGAGTCTGGCCCGGCGGGTGAGCTCTTCAATTCCGACAACCAGTTCGTCAGGCAGTTTCTGTCGGGGGAGGCGCAGGGTCCCCTCGGCATGGAGTAGGTAGGCAGCGCGCCGAAATCGCGCTCTGGGAGGCGTCGGTCGATTGACCGCGCTTGGACTCGAATAAAAGAGAAGGAAGGACTCGCGAGCCGCTCCACAGCGAGCATGGCTCAACCGCGGCACGCATCCTCGCGCTCGCGGCGCTGATCGCTGCCGTCGCGCTGGCGGCGCTCGCGATGTTCGGGGGCGGCGAGCGTTACAAGGTCAGAGCGGTCTTCGCGAACGCCGGCCAGCTCGTGCCCGGGAACCAGGTGCGCGTGGGCGGCCAGCCCATCGGCACGATCTCCGACATCGAGCTCGACGACGCGGCGAACGCGGTCGTGACGATGGAGCTGAAGGACGCGGTCACGCCTCTGCACGAGGACACCACCGCCACGATCCGGGCCGCCTCGCTGTCGGGCATCACGAGCCGCTACATCTCGCTGAAGCCCGGCCCGAACGACGGCGACGAGATCGAGGACGGCGGGCGCATCGGCACCGACCAGACCACCTCCCCGGTCGACATCGACGTGCTCTTCAACACGCTCGACGAGAAGACGCGCGGGGGACTGCGCGACTTCATCCGCGGCTCCGGCACGCAGTACGACGGCCGCGGCGAGGAGGCGCGCGAGAGCATTCGGTACTTCGGCCCATTCCTGGCCAGCACCACGCGGCTCACCGAGGAGCTCGCGCTTGACGAGGAGATCCTGGGGCAGTTCCTGAAGGACGGCGCCGACACGGTGTCCGCGATTGCGGAGCGCCGCGGCGACCTGACCGAGCTGGTCAGCAACACGAACGTGGCGATGCGCGCGATCGGCGACGAGAGCGCGGCGCTCCAGCGGGCGCTCGAGCTCCTCCCCGACACGCTCCGCAAGGCCAACACCACGTTCGTGAACCTCCGGAGCACGCTCGACGACCTCGACAAGCTCGTCGCCGAGTCGAAGCCGAACACAAAGGAGCTCGCTCCGTTCTTCCGCGCGCTCCGCCCGCTGGTGCGCGACGCCCGCCCGACGATCGCGGACCTGCGCGACCTGATCCGCTCGCCTGGGCCGAACAACGACCTGATCGAGCTGACTGCCAAGCAGCCGCGGCTGGCCGAGCTGACCGCCAACGTCTTCCCGCGCGCGATCCGGCTGATGGACCGGACCGACCCGGTGATCGAGTACGCGCGCGGCTACACCCCCGACCTCGCGGCGTGGCTCACGAAGTTCGGGCAGGCGGCGGCGTACTACGACGCGAACGGCCACTACGCGCGCGTGATGCCGGTGTTCAGCCCGACGAACTTCGACCGCGACGACTATCGGCTCGTGGGCGTCAGCCCCGAGGACCGCCTGAACGGCTTCGAGCGCGGAACCCGCCCGACCTGTCCCGGCGGCGCGACACAGCCGGCTCCCGACGGCTCGTCGCCGTGGCCGTTCAGCGGCTGTGACCCGAGCAGCGGACCCCCGTCAGAGGACCCCCCGGGCTGATGCGGCGCTTCATCTACCTGGGCCTGATCGTCGCGCTCCTGCCGTGGGTCGTGATCGGCATCGTCCGCGAGGCGACCGACGACGACACGCAGGACGCGTACCACGTGCGAGCGATCTTCGACAACGCGTCCACGCTCGTGCCCGGCGAGGACGTGAAGGTCGCCGGCGTGCCCGTGGGCGTCATCTCCGACCTGAACGTCACGCACGAGAACAAGGCGGCGGTCACGCTTCGGATCGACAACACCGGCTTCGTGCCGTGGAAGCGGGACGCGTCGTGCAAGATCGGCTCGCAGGGGCTGATCGGCGAGAAGTTCGTGGACTGCGAGCCCGGGTCCACCTCCGCCCGTCCGCTCGCGGAGTTGGAGGAGGGCGACGGCGAGGGCGAGCACCTGCTGCCGCTCGCACGGACCAGCTCCCCGGTGGACCTGGACCTCGTGAACAACGTGATGCGGCTGCCGTACCGCCAGCGCTTCGCGATTTTGCTGAGCGAGTTCGGCACCGGCCTCGCGGGCCGCGGCGAGGACCTGAACGAGGTCATCCACCGGGCCAACCCCGCGCTCCGCGAGACCGACGAGGTCCTGAAGATCCTCGCAGACCAGAACCGAGTACTGGCCCAGCTCGCGCGCGACTCGGATCAGGCGCTGGGTCCGCTCGCGCGTGAGCGCGAGTCATTCGCGGACTTCATCGTGCAGGCCAACGAGACCGGCGAGGCCACCGCGGAGCGGCGCGCCGACATCCGCCGCGGCATCCACCTGCTGCCGGACTTCCTGGGCGAGCTCGAGCCGCTGATGGCGGACCTCGAGGACTTCACCGACCAGGGTACGCCGCTGCTCGCCGACCTGAACGCCGCCGCCCCCGCTCTCGGCCGGCTGATCGAGGCGCAGGGCACGCTGGCGGACGCCGGCCGTGTGAGCTTCCCGAGCCTCGGCGACGCCCTCGAGCGCGGCCGCCCGGCGCTGATCGACGCGCGGCCGCTGATCCGCGACCTGGGCAGGCTGGGCCGCGAGGCCGCGCCGGTGGCGGTGAACCTCGACGAGCTCACGAAGAGCCTGAACGAGACGGGCGCGGTCGAGCGCCTGAACGACCTCGTCTACTACCTCGCGCTCGTCTCGAACGGCTTCGACGGGCTCGGCCATTACCTGCGCGCGGGGCTGGTCACCAACGTCTGCTCGAGCTATGCGCTCGAGGCGAGCCCGAGCTGCCGCTCGACCTTCTTCGACCCGTCCGCGGAGGGCGCGACGGCGAGCGGAGCGCCGCTTTCGGCCGCGAAAGCCGAGGTCACGAGGGGATCGGGTCAGGGCAGCGTGGCGCCCACCGGCAGCCTCCTCCAGGACCTCCTCGGCCAGGGCGGCGACCCGACCGTCGGGCGCCGCCGCGAGCAGAACCTCGAGGCGCTCCAGCAGCGCCACCGCGAGGGGCGCTCGCCGGCTCTCGAAGAGGCGGACCCCGCGCTCGAGTACCTGCTCGGGGGTGAGGAGGGATGAGCCCGCGCCGCGGACAGGCCGCGCTCACGGCCAGCCCGGTGCTCGTCGGCGCCGTGACGGTGCTGGTGACGATCGTCGCCGTCTTCCTCTCCTACAACGCGAACTCGGGCCTCCCGTTCGTGCCGACCTACGACCTCAAGGCCAACCTTCCGAACGCGAGCCAGCTCGTGAAGGGCTTCGAGGTCCGGATCGGCGGCGCGCGCGTGGGCTTCCTCTCGAAGATCGAGCCGAGGAAGCGCGCCGACGGGTCCGCCTACGCGCAGGTGACGATGAAGCTCGACAAGTCGATCGAGCCGATCCCGGCCGACTCGACGCTGCTCGTGCGCCCGCGCTCGTCCCTCGGCCTCAAGTACGTGGAGCTGACGCCCGGCGAGGGCCGCGCCGGCCTCGCCGCCGGCTCGGTGATCCCGGTGCGCCAGGCGCGCCCGGCGGTCGTGGAGCTGGACGAACTCTTCGGCATGTTCGACGCGAAGACGCGCGTGGGCCAGCGGAACGCGCTCGACGGGTTCGGCGGGGGCTTCGCGGGGCGCGGGCAGGACATCAACTCCGCGCTCCAGGCGTTCGTGCCGCTGCTCGAGGACCTCGAGCCGGTGGCGCACAACCTCTCCGATCCGGACACGCGCCTCGACCGCTTCTTCACCTCGCTGGCGCGCGCGGCCGAGGAGGCCGCGCCGGTGGCCGAGGAGCAGGCGTCGCTGTTCGTGAACCTCGATACCGCCTTCACCGCCCTCTCCACGATCGCGCGGCCGTTCCTCCAGGAGACGATCTCGGAGAGCCCGCTCAGCGAGCAGGTGGCGATACGCGACTTCCCGCGCCAGCGGCCGTTCATCCGCAACAACACCGCGTTCTTCAGGGAGCTCCGGCCCGGCGTGGCCGTGCTGCCGCACGCCGCGCCGATTCTCGCCGACGCCTTCGAGGCGGGCACCGACGTGCTCCCGCGGACCGTGCGGATGAACGAGGACCTCGCTGAGGTGTTCGAGTCGCTCGCGGACTTCGGCGACGACCCGATGGTGCGCGCGGGAATCGACCAGCTCACGCGCCTATCGAGCTCGCTCCGCCCGACGCTCCGCTTCCTCACCCCCGCGCAGACGACCTGCAACTACGCGTCGATCTTCCTCCGCAACGTGGCGAGCCTGCTCTCCGAGGGCGACTCGAACGGCAACTACCAGCGCTTCCTCGTGGTCTCGGCACCGACCGACCCGATCACCTTCGAGAACGGGCCGAACAACGAGGGCGGGCCGTCGGACGCGCCGGCGGACGGGCCCGGGCGGCACAACCACCTGCACGTGAACATGTACCCGAACACAGCCGCGCCGGGGCAGGAGAACGAGTGCGAGGGCGGTAACGAGCGCTACCAGGTCGGCCGCACCGTGATCGGGAACGTGTCCGGCAGCCAGGGCCTGAGGACGGACGGTCAGCCATGAGGCGCGGCGGCCACAGCTCGCGCTTCACCGCGTTCCAGGCGGGGCTGATCGCGCTGATCGTGATCGTGGTCGGCGCCTGGCTCGGGTTCTCGAAGGACATCCCGTTCACCACTCCCTTCCAGGTCAAGGCGGTGTTCGAGAACGCGCCGCCGATCAACGAGGGCCAGGCCGTGCGGATCGCCGGCGTCGACGTGGGACAGGTCTCCAAGGTCGAGCCGGCCGGGGGCGACTCGCCCGCGGTGGTCGTGACCATGAAGCTGAAGGACGACGCGCTCCCCATCCACAGGGACGCGCAGGTGAAGGTGCGCCCGCGGCTGTTCTTCGAGGGCAACCTGTTCTTCGACATCCGGCCGGGGACGCCGTCGGCCGGCGCGCTCGACGACGGTGACACGATCCCGGCTTCGCAGACGTCCGCGCCTGTGCAGCTCGACCAAGTGCTCGGCACGCTCCAGACGGACACGCGCGAGGATCTCCAGAAGCTGCTGATCGGCTACGGCGACGCGCTCAACGGCGAGCCGAAGCCGGGCGAGGACGACGACCAGGACCCGGACACGCGCGGCGAGACGGCGGCGCAGTCGCTGAATGACTCGCTCGAGTACTCCGCCGATGCGCTGCGCGGCGGCGCCATCCTGAACGACGCCACGCGCGGCACCGAGCTGCACGACCTCTCGAAGCTGATCGGCAGCCAGCAGAAGATCTTCGCGGCCCTCTCATCCCGCGAGGGGCAGCTCAAGGAGCTCATCACCAACTTCAACACGACGATGGGCGCCCTCGCATCCGAGGAGTCCAACCTGCGAGCGACAATCCGGGAGCTGCCGCAGGTGCTCGAGGCGGCGCGCCCGGCGCTCGACAACCTGGACGCGGCATT
This sequence comes from Thermoleophilaceae bacterium, assembly GCA_035641775.1. Taxonomy (GTDB): domain Bacteria; phylum Actinomycetota; class Thermoleophilia; order Solirubrobacterales; family Thermoleophilaceae; genus JACVRW01. Next base: position 2,097 of record DASQTS010000019.1, on the reverse strand, counting down.
CCCCTCCACACGCGCGTGGGCGCTCGAGATGATCCCCGGCGTCCGCGAGACGCCCGCGACGATCGACGCGGGGTTCCCGTGGATCCGCCAGGTGCGCGCGCTGATGTCGCCGGCCGAGCTGCAGGGCCTCGTGGACGACCTCCAGCCGGCCGTGAGCGACTTCGCGCAGTTCACGGACGGCCAGGTGGAGCTCCTGCCGGTGCTGGACGACTTCAACCGCTGCCAGCTCGAGGTGATCCTGCCCACGCAGGAGCAGCGCATTGACGACGGCGCGCTGTCCACGGGCCTCCGCAACTACGAGGAGTTCTTCCAGGCCACGGTCTCGCTGGCCGGCGAGTCGCAGAACTTCGACGGCAACGGCAGCTACGTCCGGATCCAGGGCGGCGGCGCCTACCCGGTCCAGACGCCGCCCGTCGGGATCGGCGGCCCGCTGCACTCCTCCGCGAGCGAGCAGCCGCTCGGCAGCCGCCCGGCGAAGGGCCAGAAGCCGCCCTACCGGCCGACCACGAAGTGCCATACGCAGCCCGTGCCGAACCTGAGCGATGCCCCGATCGGCGGTGGCCCGTGAGGCGCGCGATCAAGAAGCAGGCGCGGGTGTTCGTTGCGATCCTCTTCCTGATCGTCGCCGCGCTGGGGATCGGCGGCTACATCCTGTCGAACCAGCGCTTCTACCTGCCCGCCGAGGTGCCGCTGCTCGGCACCGAGTTCTACACCGTGAAGGCCGAGCTGCCGAGCGGTCAGGCGGTCGTGCCCGGACAGGGCCAGACGGTGAACATCGCCGGCGTCAAGATCGGTGAGGTCGGGTCCGTGCGCCTGGACGACGGCAGGGCGGTCGTGGAGATGCACATCCAGGCCGAGTACCGGCCGATCTACCGGGACGCGACGGTGCTGTTGCGGCCGAAGACCGGCCTGAAGGACATGTACCTCGCGCTGGACCCGGGCACGCGCGCGGCCGGCAAGCTGCCCGAGGGCGGCCGCGTGCGCGTGGCGAACTCGCTGCCGGACGTGAACACGGACGAGTTCCTCGCGCAGCTCGACGCGGACACACGGGCGTATCTGCAGATCCTCCTGAACGCGGGCGGCACGGCGTTCGACGACAAGGTCACGGGAGCCGACGCCCGCTACGAGCAGACGGCGGCGCAGGACCTCCGGGAGGTGTTCAAGCGCTTCGAGCCGACCGCGCGCGACGGCAGGCGCATCACCCGCCTGCTGATCGAGCGCCGGGAGAACATCCGGCGCGTGATCCACAACTTCCAGGAGCTCTCCACCGCGCTTGCCCGGCGCGACGACCAGCTCGCGTCGTTCGTGGACTCGGCGAACGCGAACTTCGAGGCCTTCGCCGCGGAGGAGGGCTCGCTCCGGGAGGCGCTGCGGCTCTTCCCCGGCGCGCTCGACCAGACGGAGCAGACGCTGACGAAGACCGGCGAGCTGGCCGGCGAGCTGGGCCCGGCGCTTGAGCGCCTGCGCCCGTTCGCGCGTGAGCTGGCGCCGGCGCTCCGCAAGACGCGGCCCTTCTTCGACGAGACGACGCCGATCATCCGCGACCAGATCCGGCCCTTCGCCCGCGACGTGCAGCCCACCGTGCGGGACCTCCGGGCGGCTACCGAGGACCTCGCCGTGGTGAGCCCGCGGCTGGCGCGCACATTCCGGGTGCTCAACCGGTTCTTCAACACGCTCGCCTACGACCCGCCCGGCGGCGGCCGCTCCTACAACTTCTGGGCGGCCTGGGCCGCCCACTCCGGCGCGACGATGTTCAACCTGCAGGACGCCCACGGGCCGATCCGGCGCGGGCTCGTGCTCGTGAACTGCAACGGCTACGACGTGCTCGAGCAGGTCATCCTCGGCAACCCGCAGCTCGGCACGCTCACCACCCTGCTGAACCTCCCGCCCGAGGGGCAGGCCTGTCCCAACCACCCACCCGACGAGCGCGTGCCGTGATCAAGCAGACCCCCAGCCTCGGCCGGATCTTCGCGATGGTCGCGTTCACGCTCTCGTGCTTCGGCATCCTGGTGTTCCTCTGGCTCAACTTCGGCGGCTCCGTGCCGCTCCAGCCGGAGGGCTACCGCGTGAAGGTCGGCTTCCCGTCCGCCACGCAGC
>DASQTS010000018.1:0-5302 GCA_035641775.1 Thermoleophilaceae bacterium | reverse complement strand
CGCAGCACGCGGAGCCGGCCGGTGGCGCGCTCGATCTCGACCACCGCCCCGTACGCGCCCGAGGAGAAGACGAGGTCGGATTCGAAGCGCGCGCTCGCGCGGAGCCCGGGCTCCGCCTCGGCCAGATCGCGCAGCGAGGCTTCACCCCCTAGTCGCGCCGCCACCGCGTCGCACTTGTCCCTGAGGGCGCCAACCGCCTGCACGACGGCGGAGCCGCCCATCGCGACCGAGCGGCTGGCGAACGTGCCGACGCCGCGCGGGACCTCCGCCGAGTCGCCGAAGCGCAGCTCGACGTCATCCAGATCGACGCCGAAACGGTCGGCCGCCAACTGCGCGAAGGTGGTGTCGTGCCCCTGTCCGTGGGGCGACGATCCGCTCCGCACGAGCAGCCGGCCGTCCGGCAGGAGCTCCGCGTCGGCGGTCTCGTACAGGCCGCCGGCGCGTTCCACGTACATGCCGAAGCCGGTTCCGATGACGTGCGCCTCGTCCGAGCTGCGCTCGGGGCGCACCAGCTCCTCCGCCAGCTCGAGGCAGCGTACGTAGTCCCCCGAGTCGTAAGTCCATCCGAGCGCCGTCTCATACGGCAGCTCGCGGATCAGGTTCCGGCGGCGGAACTCGAGCGGGTCGAGCCCGAGCTGGCCCGCCGCGACGTCCACTGTGCACTCCACGAAGTAGGCGGCCTCCGGCCGCCCGGCCCCGCGATAGGGGCCGGTGGGGACCTTGTTGGTGCGCTTCCCGAGCACCTCAACGTCGGCGGCCTGGACGTCGTAGACGCCGCACATCAACATCGCGGCCGTGTGCGTGGGGATCGCCGTGGTAGGCATGAGGTAGCCGCCGAGGTCCGCCCAGATCCGCGCGCGCACCGCGAGGATCGTCGCGTCCTCGTCCAGCGCGAGCTCCACGTCCGCCTCCATCCCGCGACCCTGGTAGGAGGCGACGAAGTTCTCCTCGCGGTCCTCCGCCCACTTGACCGGCCGTCCGCTGGTCATGGCCGCGGCGGCCACGAGCATCGTCTCCGGCGCCGGCGCGCCCTTGCTCCCGAAGGCCCCGCCGACATCGGGGACGATTACGCGGATCGAGTCCTCCGACCGGTCGAGCACCGCCGCCAGGCCGGCGAGCTGCCGGTGGCTGTCCTGTGCCGACACCCAGACCGTCAGCATGTCCTCGCCCTCGTCGTACGAGGCGATCGCGCCGCGCGGCTCCATGGGCACCGGCGCCAGCCGCGGCAGCACATGGCTTGCCCGCACGACGTGGGCGGCCAACGCGAACGCGCCCTCGACGTCGCCGGTGACCTTGTGCCAGTCGCTCATGGTGACCTCGGAGCTCCGCGCATCGAGCACGGGGTCGAGCGGCGCGTAGTCGACCTCCAAGAGCTCGGTAGCGTCCTCGGCGAGCGCCCGTGACTCGGCCAGCACCGCCGCCACCGGCTGCCCGGCGTAGCGCACCTCGCCGCCCGCGAGCACCGGGTGGCCCTCGGCGGACACCCGCCCTCCCTCGAAGCCCTGGACCGGCAGCTCACCCACCCGGCCCTCCAGGTCCGCTGCCGTGATCACTGCGAACACGCCGTCGAGCTCCTCGGGGACGCCTATTCCGGCGATGTGCGCGTACGCGAACGGGCTGCGCGCGAACGCGACATGGACCGCGCCGGGCGGGTCGATGTCGTCGAGGTAGCGGGTCCCCCCACGCAGGATCCGCTCGTCCTCGCGCCGGCGGAGCGGGCGCCCCACGAGCCCTCCGGCCCGCGGGCCGGCCTCGGTCCGCAGCTCGTGGGCCATCAGGCGACGGCCTCCGCCTGCGCCTCGAGCGCCTGCCGCACCGTCGCCAGGGCGGCTATGCCCTCCTCCGCCCCAGTCTCCGGCTTCGCGTCGCCGCGGATGCAGCGCCCGAACTCGGCGAGCTGCTCCGCGAGCATGTCGCGCTGCTCGAACGGCACCGGCTCGCCGCCGAGAATCAGGGTGGTGGCGGCGTCGAGCGCCTGCGCCTCCGGCCAGACCGCGAAGTCCGTCCGCAGGTCGAGCACCGCCACCGTGCCGAACAGCCGGAGCGAGAGCGTCTTGGGCGACACGTAGCTGCCGGTGACGGTGCCGAGCGCGCCCGACTCGAACTCGAGCGTCACCACGCCGACGTCGTCGATGTCCGCGGGGGTGTGCACGTGGCCGAAGCGCCCCGACGCCTGGCGCACCGGGCCGAGCCAGTAGGCGAGCGTGTCGACGTGGTGGATCCCGAGCTGCATGATCGGCCCCCCTGGGTTGCGCTCCCGGTGAGCGCGCCAGGCGTCCGGCTTGAACGAGCCGGGCAGCGACATGTTCGCCTCGGCCAGCACCACGCGCCCGAGCGCGCCCGCGTCGATCAGCTCCCTCACGCGGCGCACGGCCCCAAGTCTGCGGAAGGCGTGGCCCACCATCAGCGCCACGCCGGCGTCCTCGCACGCGCGCCGCATGCGCTCGCCCGCCTTGACGCTGTCCGCGATCGGCTTCTCCACGAGCACGTGCCGGCCACGCCCCGCGCATGCCAGCGCCTGCTCCTCGTGCACGTCGTTCGGGGTCACGAGCAGGACGCCCTCGACGCCCGGGTCTTCGATCGCGTCCTCGAGGCTCGCCGCCGCGCGGCATCCGAAGCGCTCGGCGAACTCCGCGCGTCTCGCCTCGTCGCGGCTGAAGCACGTGACGAGCTCGAGCCCGGCACGCTCGGCGGCCGCCGCCAGGCGGGGCGCCCACATGCCCGTCCCGACCATGGCGATCCCGGTCATCCGAGCTGCTCGCGAAGCCAGTCCGCCGCCACCGGCCGGGTCTTGTAGGGCACGTTCGCGCAGCCGTGGTTCCCGTCCTCGTGGAGCAGGAATTCGCCCTTCGGCGCCTCGCGTGCGGCGCGCTCGGTCTGCTCCCACGGGATCAGGCGGTCGAGCCTGCCCGTGATCGCGAGATAGGGCTGCTCGATCCGCTCCGCCACGCCGGCGAGGTCGAGCTCGTCCGCCTTCCGGCGCCCCTCCTCCTCGTCGTTGGAGAACGACTTGAAGACGAAGGTCTCACGCGTCTGCGGCGGCACCGTCTCCCAGATGTCACCGAACCTGTACGGGCCACTCAGCCCGACGCCGGCCCTCACCCTCGGCTCGAACGCGAGCACGCGCGGGGCGTAGTACCCGCCGAGGCTCACGCCCAGCAGCCCAACCCGGTCGAGGTCGACGTCGGTGCGCCCGGCGAGCGCGTCGAGGACGGCAGCCACGGCCACGTCGTAGTCCGGCCGTATCGGGAGGTCGTAGCCCGACTCGCCCTGGCCCGGCCCGTCCATCGACAGGGTTGCCATGCCGCGGTCCAGGAACACGTTCTCGAGCCGGAAGAACTCCTCCTTGGTGGAGTCGAGCCCCGGCACAAGGAGCACGAGCGGCGGCCGGTCCTCCCCGCGGGGGCGGCGCAGGTTGCCCACCACGTGCCCCCCGTCGAGCGGGACCTCGATCCGCTCCGCGGCGGGATCGAGCAACTCGTGCGTCTTCGCCATTGCCGCCACCGCACGATCGGCGGCCTCGCGGCTCAGCTGCGGGTCGACCATCCAGACGAACTTGGCGAAGTGGTAGGCCACGGTCGCCCGCGCCCAGGCCTCGCCGGCAGTGAGGCGCCGGCCCTTCGCCTCGGCCTCCTCGGCGAGGCCGGCGTGCATGTCGCCGTTGCGGCACCACGCCCCGTGCCAGTCCTCCCACTGCTCCACTCCGGCGGTCGTGGCGACGAAGTCGCTGTAGTCCACGCCCGCCTGCACGAAGCGCGGCGCCCAGTGGTCAATGGCTGCCTGCACGCGCGCGTCCGGCACCGGCGATCACCTCCTTCGGGTCGTGTCCCAGGTCGCTCAGCATCACCATTGCGGCGTTGCGCCCCGGGACGCCGGTCACGGAGCCGCCGACGCTCGTGGTGCCGCCGGTCTGGTAGAGCCCCGGGATGGGCATCCGGTGGTCCGCCCAACCGGGCACCGGCCGGTTCCTCCCGCTGTACGGGTAGCTGCGGTCGCCGCCGTGGAACGCGCCCTGAATCATGTGCTGGTTCGAGCGCTCGATGTCGGCCGGGCTCTTCGCGTACGACGTGAGGATGTGCTCGTCGGACAGCGCAGGGATGAAGCGCCGGACATGCTCGAGCTGGCGCCGAAACACCGTTTCCTTGTGCTCGTCCCAGCTACTCACGCCCTCCGGCAGCTCCCACGTCTGCGGGCTGAGCAGCTTGATCGTGTGATGGCCCTCGGGCGCGCGGTCCCGGTCCACGAGCGTCGGCGTCGCGACGAGCAGCCACGGCACGCCCTCGTCGTGGGCACGGCGGTCGCGCACCGCCCGGCCCAGCGCGAGCACCTCCTCCGGCCAGCCGACCGTGCCGGCCGAGACGGCGGCGCGCGGCCCGTCCGGGGTCTGGAACTCCGGCGGGGCGTCCGTGGCGAGGTAGCACGCCATCCCGGACATGCCGACGTCGTAGGTGTCCACGCCGTACACGAACTCCTCGCCCCACGCCTCGCGCGGCGCCATCTCCACGAGCTGCTTCACGTGGATCGTCGAGAGCACCGCGCGCGCCGCGGTGTGGCGCTCGCCGTCGTCGGTCTCCACGCCGGTGCAGCGCCCGTCCTCGATCACCAGGCTCGTCACCTGGCGATTGCACAGAACCGTCGAGCCGCGGTCTTCGAGATAGCGGGTCAGCGCGTCGGTGAGCGCTCCGGACCCGCCGCGGGGGACCGACCAGCTGCGTCCCTGACGCCCGAAGATGATCGAGTAGGCGTTCACCCCGGAGCCGGCCGCGTCCACCGGCACGAGCGTCTGGAACGCCTGCCAGATCATGAAAGCCTGGACGTGGCGGTCCTCGAACTCGCGGCGGATCACGTCCCAAGCGGAGATGGCGTTGCGCCTGAGCCAGATGCGCCCACGCGGGTGCTCGAGCAGCATCTCCTCGAGCGACGGCCCGAACCCCGGCGGCGTGACCCGGGCACGCCCGAAGATGCCCTTCACGTCGTCGTACTCGGCGATCAGGCGCCGGTAGGCCTCGGCGTCGCGGCGCGAGAAGCGCGCGATCTCCTCGCAGGTCCGGTCGAGGTCGAGCCACATCGTGAGCTGCTCGCCGTCCGGGAACGCCACGTGGCCGACCGGGTCCGGCTCGAGGTATTCGAGCCCGTAGTCGGCGTGCAGGCCGAGCTCATCGTCCATCAGCAGCGGGTTCACGCGGATGATCGTGTGGCCGGTCGAGCACGAGTCGATCCGGTAGCCGGGTCCCAGCAGCTCCTCGGTGGCGGCGCCGCCACCCGGGATGTCGCGGGCGTCGAGCACGAGGCAGGTGAAACC
>DASQTS010000017.1:0-2940 GCA_035641775.1 Thermoleophilaceae bacterium | reverse complement strand
CGTGACGACCGCGGAAGCGTCCGACGTCGAGTCGCTGTCCTGGGTCGGGTCGCTCTCAGGAACCGGGCCCCGGCGGGAGGAGGCGGTTCGCCGTCTCCATGAGCTGCTGGTTCGCGCGGCCCGCGCCGAGGTTGCCCGGCGCGCGGGAGCGGGCGCAGGCAGCCGAGAGCTCGACGACCTCGCTGTGCAGGCGGCCAACGACGCGCTGATGGCCGTCCTCGCGAAGCTCCACACGTACCGGGGCGACAGCCGATTCACCACATGGGCCTACAAGTTCGCGCTACTCGAGGCCGCGACACGGCTGCGGAGGCGCTCCTGGCACGGACGCGAGCTCCCGCTCGAAGCGGATGGATGGGCGCGGCTTTCGGACGAGCGCATGACATCCCCCGCCACCCACGCCGAGACCTCCGAGCTGATCGACGCTGTCTGCGACGGGATCGGGGCTCTCACCCCGCACCAACGCTCAGTCCTCATAGCGCTCACCTTGAACGACGTGCCGATCGACGTGCTCGCCGAACGCCGGCACACGACCCGGGGGGCGCTCTACAAGACGCTGCACGACGCCCGGCGCAAGCTACGCGCCCGGCTCGCGGAAGACGGACTTGAACCCGACACCGTGAAGGGCACACGATGGTAGACCTCACGCTGACCGAACAGCAGCGGCACATCCGCGAGCTGGCACACGACTTCGCGGAGAAGGAGATCCGTCCGGTCGCCTGGGACTACGACCGCGATGCCACCTGGCCGGAGGACGTAATCGATAGGGCCTGGAAGGTCGGCCTGATGAACACACAGCTGCCCGAGGAGTACGGCGGAGCGGGGGCGACCTACCTCGACGGCGTGCTCATCAGCGAGGAGCTGGCCTGGGGTTGCGCCGCGGTCGGCACCACGCTCGGAGTGAACGACCTCGCTGCCGCGCCGGTGCTGCTGGGTGGCTCGGAGCAAATCAAGGCGAAGTACCTGGGCATGCTCACCGAGGAGCCCAGGCTCGCCTCGTTCTGCCTCACCGAGCCCGAGGCCGGCTCCGACGTCTCGGCCATGCGGACCTCCGCGGTGCGAAGGGGCGACAAGTACGTCATCAACGGGTCGAAGGTCTTCATCAGCAACGGCGGCCACGCGGACTGGTACACGGTCTACGCCAAGACCGACAGTGAGGCGGGCCACCGCGGCATCTCGGCCTTCCTCGTGCCTCGCGACGACACCGTAATCATCGACAAGCACGAGGACAAGATGGGCCTGCGGGCCTCGGACACGGCGGCGATCACCTTCAACGAGACGGAGGTGGCCGGCGGAGAACCTCCTCGGCGACGAGAACCACGGCTTCAAGCTGGCGATGATGACGCTCGACCGCACGCGCCCGGGCGTGGCGGCGATGGCGGTCGGCATCGGGCGCGCCGCCTTCGAGTTCGCCACCGGGTACTCGAAGGAGCGCGTGCAGTTCGGCGTGCCGATCGCGATGCACGAGGCGATCCAGTTCATGATCGCCGACATGGCCACCGACATAGAGGCCGCGCGCCTGCTCGTGTGGCAGTCGGCGCTGCTGCTGGACCAGGGCAAGCGCAACACGCTGCAGTCGTCGCACGCCAAGCGCTTCGCGGCCGACGCCGCGATGCGGGTCGCCACGGACGCCGTGCAGGTCTACGGCGGCTACGGGTTCATCAAGGACTACCCGGTCGAGAAGCTGATGCGCGACGCCAAGATCATGCAGCTCTACGAGGGGACGTCCCAGATCCAGCGGCTCGTGATCGCGCGCGAGGTGCTCATGCCTCGCGGCGTCGACGAGCCCGCCGTCGAGCGTCAACTGGCTGCGGCCTGAGATGGACGAGGGCCGGCCGCTCGAGCTGATCCTTGCGCGCAACCTCGTCTCGATCATCTCACTGCCCGCGGTGCTCATCGACGCCGACGGCTCGGATACAGGCTCTCTCAGAACGGGGCGAGCCTCTGCTACCTGCCGGATCACGAGCCGGCGCTCGGCCAGGACCTCGCGACCGGCCCGGCCGACTGGATCTCGGGACACGAGCTCGCGCACGGTGCGTCGCTCCTCATCCACGACGGCCAGTACTCCGAGCACGAATACCCTGCGCATCGCGGCTGGGGCACTCGAGCGTCCCCGACGCGCTGGCCTTCGCGCGTGGCTCGAACGTCGAAGGGCTGGTGCTCTTCCATCACGACCCGTCTCACGACGACACCTTCCTCGAGGCGCTCGGCGACGACGCCCGCGAGCAGTGGTCACGACTTGGGGGCGGCGGTCCGCTCGCGCTCGGCCGCGAAGGTGACGCGTTCGAAGTGGCCGATATGGACAGTCGGCCCCATGGCCACGCCCTGCGTGTGGCGTGAGCATGGAGACATGAGATCTCACGGCCCCGTGATCGTCTGCTACGACGGATCGGAGAGCGCAAAGCACGCGATCAGGAGCGCGGCCGGCCTCCTCGGTGACAGGAGCGCGCTCGTCCTGACCGTATGGCAGCCCACCGCCGACCTCGGCACGTTCGGCTGGTATGGGGAGGGCGCCAACCTGGCCGGCTTCGCCGAGCTCGACCGCGCCGGCGCCGAGGCCGGCGGCGCGGTCGCCGAAGAGGGCGCCCGCATGGCGCAGCTGGCGGGTTTCGATGCCGTGCCGATCGCGATCGAGGCGACGGGGCCGGCCTGGAAGACGATCGTCGACACCGCCGACGCGCACGAGGCCGCGGCGGTCGTCATCGGCTCCCGAGGCCTCACGGGGCTGCGCTCGATGCTGCTTGGCAGCGTCTCCAATGCCGTGCTCCACCACACCGAGCGCCCGACGCTCGTCGTCCACAAGCCCGAGTAAGGATCGGCTTGGCGGGCGCGCAAACAAGTCATGACGAGCACGAGGCAGCCGACGGTGGCCTTCGTGCTGTCCGGCGGGGCGAGCCTGGGCGCGATCCAGGTCGGAATGCTGCGCGCGCTCTACGAGCGCGG
>DASQTS010000016.1:0-5026 GCA_035641775.1 Thermoleophilaceae bacterium | reverse complement strand
GCGAGGGTAGGGGCGAAGACCCGCGCGCACCACTGGCGATGGAGGCTCCGCCCGCGGTCGGCGATCTGGCGCAACCCGGGAACGCGGTCCTCCTCGGCGAGCATCTTGAGGACGCGATCGCCCAGCTCCTCGTAATGGTCGGCCAGCACACCCGCACCGAGTGCCGGGTCGCGTACCGCCCACATACGGTCCGCGTGCAACCCTCGCTCGCCGACGGCGGCAGCATCGATCGTCTCCCCACCCATCGACTTGACGGGATACCGCCAGATCTCGGTCACGCTGGCTGACATCTGACTTCCGTGGATCCGGGACGCGAAGGTGTTGAGCGCACGCTCGATACCGCGGAGCTAGGCGCTCGCTGACTCGGAGGTGGGCAAGCCGCGGCGGGTGGCCTCGGCGGCGAGCTCGGCGCGGGTCGCGGTGCCGAGCTTGGCGAAGATGTGCGAGAGATGGACCTTGACGGTGCCGCGGGAGATGAACATCCGCTCGCCAATCTGCGGATTTGTCAGTCCTTCCGCGACGAGCTCCACCACCCGCAGCTCGGTTGGGGTGAGGCTTTCCCAGCCTCGCTCCGGGCGCTTGCGCTGCCCTCGAGCGCGGTGCGCCCATCCAATCGCGTTCTCGAGCGAGAGCTCGCGCCCCTCGGCGTACGGCTCGGGTCCGAGCTCGCACTCCAGCCGCTCCCGCAGCTCGTCGAGCTGGGCCTGCTCGTCGTTCCACCGCGTGCGGCCGTCGAGGTCCTCGAGTGCGCGGTCGCTGGCGCCAAGCAGGCGCAGAGCTTCCTCGTATGACTCGAGCCCAGCCGCGACCCTTGCGAGCCCGGCCAGCGCATCTGCCAGCAGCGGGCGGAAGCCACGCGGGACGGCGACCGCGATCGCTTCGTGAATCTTGGCCTCGGCGGCGGCGTACTCGCCTCGGGCGGCGGCGATCCGTCCCTGCGCGAGCTTCGCCGTCGCCTGCGAGCTGTCCGAACCGACGAACGTCGCGAGCTCGAGTGCCTTGCTCGCGTGGGCATCGGCCTTCTCCAAGTCGCCCGACAGCCGCGACACGTTCGCCCACACGGGATACGTCCATTGATCGAAGCTGGTGAGGCCCGGGCCCTGCGCTGCCAGGCTCCTCAGCGTCTCGTCGGCCGCATCGAGCATCCCGAGCGCGGCCTGACTGTATGCGACAGCCCCACTCACGAAGGGGAGCGCGAGGCCGGCGCCGGCTAAGACCAGATGGGCCATCGCCTCGCGGGCCTCCTGAAGGGCTGGTTGGGCAAGGCCGTGGTCGGCGTCATCGAGCGCCAAACCCGCCGTCGCGACACCCCAGCTGTTCGGTTCGCCGAGCTCGGCGGCCATCTCCCGGCACCGTTCGGCTCCCGCGCGGAAGCGCGCTCGGTCTCCGGTGCTCAGCCCGAAATAGGCGGTCCCCCACCAGTGGTAGCAGAGGTTCTCGCCGTATTCGATCCGGGCGTTGACCGGATACGCTGCCTCAAATGCGGCCATCGACTCCGGCTCCCGCTCTTGCATCATCAGGGCGAGCGCGGTGTCAAGCAGATTGGTGCCGAGCGCCCAGTCGTCACCTGCTTGGCGGGCCATCTCCGCGCCGCGCTTGACGGTGGCAACCGCGCTCGCGGGGTCGGTGAGTACCTGCACGGCGCCGATCACATCGAGTGCTCGCGCCGCCGTGGAGAGATCGCCGAACTGCTCGGCGAGGGCGAGCGCCTCCTGGGCGAGCGCGACTGCAGGCTCGCCTCCCGCGCCGTGAAGCAGGTTCCACGCGCGACCCCACAGCGCGCGAGCTCGCAGCGCGGACGGCTCTGTGACGGCCGCGAGCACCGCGGAATAAGCTGCCTCAGCCTCTGTGATCCGGCCGCGAAGCGCCCAATAGGTCGCGTGCGCGACCGCGATGTGCATCGCGGCCGGCGGATCGGTCGCCAGCGCGTGCTCGAGTGCGGAGGCCATGTTGGGTGCCTCGTGGTCGAGGATCGTCATCCACCTGTCCGAGCCGGCCGCGCCCAGCGCTGGCTCGGCCTCGTCCGCAAGCGCCGCGAAATGCTTCAAGTGGCGGTCGCGCAGCGCTCGATGCTCGCCTGAGTCCTGGAGCCGCTGCACGGCGTACTGACGGACCGTCTCGAGCATCCCGTACCGCACAGCCGGCCCGCGCTCGGACGTCAGCACAAGCGACTTGTCGACGAGCGCGGTGAGCAGGTCGAGGATGGCGTAGCGGTCGAGCTGATCGTCGGCGCAGACCTGCTCGGCGGCATCGAGGGTGAATCCGCCCGCGAACGCGCCCAGCCGCCGAAACAGCACTCGCTCCTGGTCCGACAGCAGGTCGTGGCTCCAATCGACCGACGCGCGGAGCGTCTGCTGCCGCGGCAGCGCGCCGCGGGCGCCGCCGGTCAGCAGATGGAAGCGATCAGCCAGACCGGCGGCAATCTGCTCGAGCGAGAGCATCCGCACCCGTGCGGCGGCGAGCTCGATCGCGAGCGGGAGCCCGTCGAGATCCGAGCAGATCTGGGCTACGACCGGGGCGTTGTCGTTCGTGACCGCGAAGTTCGACCGAGCCTTCATCGCCCGCTCGATGAACAGCTTGACCGCGTCGTATTGCGACAGCGACTCGACCGGCTCGCGCGCCGGCTCCTCCGGCAGCGCCAGCGCCGGAACGCGCCAGGCGCTCTCACCCGGCACCCCCAGCGGCGCCCGGCTCGTTGCCAGGGCCGTGACCCCCGGGCAGCTCTCAAGGATCGCGGTCGCGGCCTCGGCACACGCCTCGAGCAGGTGCTCGCAGTTGTCAAGCACTACGAGCGTTCGGCCTTGTGCCAGGGCGCCGCTGAGGGCCTGCACATGAGTCATCCCAGGCAGCGGCCGAACGCCGATCGCTTCCGCAATCGCTTCCCCCACCATCGCGGGGTCCGCCTGCGCCGCTAGGTCGATCCACCACACGCCGTCCGGGTACTTCTCGATCGACTCGGACGCGAGCGTCAGCGCCAGGCGAGTCTTTCCGCTGCCGCCGGCGCCCGTCAGCGTCAGCAGCCGGGTCGCGCCCAGCGCCGGTCTCAATTCCTCCAGCTCTCGTTCGCGACCAACGAAGCTCGACAGCTGGCCTGGGAGGTTGTTCGGGACCGCGTCCAGCGACCGCAGCAGCGCGGGCTCAAGCGCGTGAAGCTCCGGATGTACGAGCGCAAAGATGCGCTCCGGGCGACCGAGGTCGCGCAGGCGGTGCTCGCCGCAATCGAGCAGCTCGACGCCATCGGGCAGGCGATCGGCGACGAGGTCGTGGGTCGCGCGCGATAGGAGTGTGTGGCCGCCGGGAGCGATCGCGCGAATCCGCGCGCACCGCGAGAGCGCGATCCCGAAATAGTTGCCAGCGTCGCGCAACTGCGCCTCCGCCGTGTGGAGGGCGATCCGTACGCGCAGCTCCATCCCGTCCGGCCACGATTTGGTGTGAAGCGCACGCTGCACCTCGAGCGCAGCCGCGAGCGAATCCGACGCCCGGCTGAAAGCCGCCACCACGCTGTCGCCCTCCCCCTGCTCCACCGGACGGACTCCCTCATGCCTTGCCACCGCCTCGTCGAAGATCGCATACACCTCCGACACGGCCTTGGGCATCACCCCCGGATGCTCCGACCACAACCGGGTCGATCCCTCAATGTCACTCAGCAGAAACGTCACCGTCCCCGTCGGCAACTGCGACAAGGGACCCCCGTCCGTGCTCGCCTTGAGCGCTGCCTCAGCCCACATCAACGACCTTCCACGCTCGACCATGACGCGAAAGTAGCGCCACGCGAACGGTCATACATCTGCCAAATGGCATATCTGCTCGACGCCCCCGGCCACGACAAGGGACTTTCTCGCCAACGAGCCACGATCGCAACGACCGAAGCCGCGATCGGCTCGACAGCCTTGACGGGCCGTCTCCCCGAACGACCTCAGCCCCGGCCGTAGGGCTGCCGCGCCTGCCCGCGGCACCGTAAAGGCAGCACTCGAGGATTGGGTGGGCTGCTCGCCCGCTAATCGCCAGAAGCAGGGCGCGGGTCCGGGCGGCGGCCACGGCAACGGCGCGGACACAGCGCCGCGCTGCGGGCGCTCGCTCCCGGCCGAGTGCGAGCGCCCGAGTCCCGGTTCGCGACGCGCCCGCTCCGGACGAGTACCGAGAGCACGGCCCACATGCGAGCAGAGTGCTCCTCTCCCCATGAAAGCGTGAGCGTGCTTACTTCAGGTCGCCGACGGCGGTCAGTACGAGGTAGGCGCTCGTAGCACTAGGGGTTGCCATTATCCCCTAGGGCTTGGGTCGTGAGCCCGAACGCCCTGGGTCGGCTCAGGTCCCGACGGTCCAACGAGCTGACTGCCCTCTTGCTCAGCTTGCTGGTGCCGAGCGTGCGGTTCTTGACGTCCTTGCCGGTGATCGTGCCGTCCTTGATGTTCTTGCCGGTCATCACGAGCGCGGCCGTGGCCGTGCCGCTGAACGCCACGGACAGAGCGACGATCGCCACGAGCAGTGCGGGCGATGGCCGTATCTTCTTGATGCTGCTCATTTGAGTCACCTCTGGGGTCGGTTTGGCTGCGGGGGCCCTCGGCTTCGTGCCGGGGCCCGCCGGTGGCGAGCCCTACGGAATGGGAATGCCGCCGGTGCTGCGCTTGGCCGTCCAGCTGACGTTCTCGGCCTTGCAGTCGCCGACCGTCCGGCTGAGCGTGCCCTTCGCGCTCGTCTTCGTGGTGAAGCGACCCTTGATCGTGAAGCCCTTGTAGGAGTACTTGAACCTGCCGAGCCCGTCGATCTTGCCGCCCAAGAGGATGTAGACCAGGAAACGGTTCTCCTTCACCTCGCCCGACGCGCAGGTGAGCTGTGTGGTCGCGCCGACCTTCAGCAGCTTGCGGACGGTCCCGCTGAAGGAGCCGTACTTGAACACCTTGAAGTCGACCGAGCCCGCCTTCGGCGCCGCGGCCGGATCGCTGGCAGTGATCTGCTGGGACGTCGGGCCGGAGTAGTAGCCCTCCCTCGGGGTGGCCGCGCCGGCCGACGCGGACATCATCGCGGC